>CAXBNO010000224.1:0-5976 GCA_963976775.1 uncultured Kordiimonadales bacterium | reverse complement strand
TATGTCCGGCGGTCTCGTCGATGAACTGCTCGATCAGGTGCGCATGATCCCGCACCACGAAGCCGCGCATGTTGAGGCGTTTGGAGACGACCTCGTTCACATGTTTCAGATGATAGGGCTCGGCCAGATTGTACTGGCTGATCATGCCGCAGACCGCGATCCGGGCGAAGGGATTGGCCTGGGCCAGCACGGCGTCCAGTGTCTCCCCGCCGACATTCTCGAAATCGACATCGATGCCTTCGGAGCAGTGCAGCCGCAGCGCCTCCAGCACGCTGGGCGCGATACGATAGTTGAAGCCGTCGTGAAAGCCGCACTCTCCGGTGATGAAACGCACCTTCTCGTCACTGCCGGCGCTGCCGACCACGCGGGCTCCGGCAATCCGTGCCAGTTGCCCCGCGACCTGCCCAACGGCACCCGACGCGGCGGACACGAACACGGTTTCCCCCGGTTTCGGCTCCCCGATCAGCATCATGCCGACATAGGCAGTGAGGCCGGGAAAGCCCAGCGTGCCCAGGTAGTACGACAGCGGCGCGCGCGCGGAATCGACGCGCCTCAGGCTTTCCCCGCCCTTCGCCACGGACCAGTCGGCCCAGTCGAGCATGCCATAGACGAAATCGCCTTCCCGGAAGTCGGGGTTGCGGCTCTGCGCCACTTCACCGATGACCCGGCCGAACAGCGGCTGACCGATCTCGAACCCCGCCGCATAGGCCACACCACCGCCCATCAGGCCGCGCATGTAGGGATCGACGGACATGTAGATGTGCCGGACCAGAACATCCCCTTCCCCCAGGTCGGGCGTGACCGCTTCCTGCATCGCGAAATTCTCTGGCAGCACCACCGTCTGCGGTCGGCTGGCGAGCGTTACCTGTCGTGTCGTTGGCATGGGATTCCCCCCGGACTTCATGTCATGACCACATGTCGGGGGACAGTGTGACAGGTCTGGACAGGAAGCCTCAAGCCTGCTGAACACCGGGCGGCATCCAGCGCAGCGCCATGATGGTGATGTCGTCGGACGCAGGCGCGCCGTCAGCATGGCGTTTCACGTCTTCGTAGAGCGTCAGGTTGAGTTCCTCCGACACCGCCCCCGGCTGCAACCGGGCGATCAGCTCATGCAGGCGTTCATTGCCATAGAGTTCGCCACCATCGTTCATCGCCTCCCCGATACCGTCGGAGGTGATCAGCATCATCTCACCCGGTGCCAGGTCAACGCTGTCGGCCATGTACATGAAGTCATCGAGGACACAGACAGGCGGGCCACCCCCGCCATCCAGTACCCGGATACCTTCGGTTCCCGGAGTGAAGATCAGCGGCGGTTCATGGCCAGCGTTGCAATAGTCCAGGTGACCGGTCCGCAGGTCGAGAATGCCTGCGAACAGCGTCACGAACAGCATGTTCGGATTGTCCCGGCTGATCTCCTCGTTCGCGGCGGTCATGATGTCGTCGATCTGCTGGCGATCACGCAGCACAGCCGACTTGTAGAGCGCCTTGGAGATGGCCATGAACAGACTGGCCGGAACGCCCTTGCCGGAAACATCACCGACCGAGAGGAACAGCCGGTCCTCATCGATCATGAAGAAGTCGTAGAGGTCGCCGCCAACGTCCCGTGCCGGTTCCAGCATGGCGGCAAGGGAGAGATGACTGCTGATGTCGGGCAGGCTGTCCAGACCCGGCAGCAGGCCGAGCTGGATCTCCCGCGCGGCATCCAGTTCACCCTGCAGCCGGGCCCTTTCCTCCCGCTGCAACTGCAGGTGACGGCCAAGCGCGCGGCGGTGCGCATTGGCGATCATCAGGGTCATGCTGAGCATGGCAATGCCCGTGACGACCCCGGCCAGGGTGGCTCCCATGGTATCGACGAAGACCCGCTCCGTCGCATAGGCGAGCAGACCACCGGCAACCGTCAGCGCCAGAACCAGCAGGATCAGCGGAATGCCGTAGCGCAGGCGCAGAACGGGCACGACAAAGACGACCATCAGGCCGACAGCAACCAGAACCACCAGTTCCAGCCAGCGGGTCCAGCCAGGCCGGGAGATGAAATATTCCTCGTCCACAGCCTCGATCAACTGGGCATGCACATCGATACCCGGCGCACGGTAGCGCAGCGGGGATGTCTGCAGGTCGACCAGCCCCTGCCCGGTCAGACCGATCATGGCAATCGCCCCCTCCAGCGACAGCGCCACCTCGTCGTCGCGCAACACATCGACCGCCGAGACATAGCGGTGGGCGAACGGCGGCGAGAAGGGCACGTAGATGGTCCCGTCAGCCTCCGTCGGGATGAACCAGTCACCGATCTGCAGGCCGTCGACCCGCCCGTCCGCGCCCCTGACCGTGATCAGACCACCGAGGGCGACACGCAGCATTTCCATGGCAAAGGACGGCACGGGACGTCCGTCGATCATCGCGACCGCCGGGATTCTCCGGATGATCGCATCCGGATCCTCAATGGCGTTCAGCAGCCCCTGTCCGGCAGCGGCAGCAGAGATGCCCGCGACGGACTGATCCGCACCGGGGAATGTCGGCAGCACCTGTTTCAGCGCCGGATCGGTGAGCGCCACGGGCACGGTTCGCACCGGCCCGTTGATACCCGTGCGGGTGCGGGTACCCCCAAGGCCCAGCACGACAGGCCATGCCCCAACCACTTCCGCCAGAATGTCATCGTAGTCCGGCAGGGTCCGGACATAGCCGAGCACGTCCGGCGGCGCATCGGTCATGCGGTCGGCCAGGTGCCGGGGGGATTGCCGGTCCGGATCGAGGAACAGCACATCGACACCGATGGCCAGGGCCCCGCCCTGCCCCATCCGGTCGATCAGGTCAGCGACCACGGTACGCGGCCAGGGCCACTGCCCGATTTCTGCGATGCTGCGCTCGTCCACCGCGACGATCACCGGCAGGTTGCTTTGCACCGGGCGCGGCATCAGTTGCTGTGACAGGTCGTAGAGTTCGCGCCGGAGCGGGTTGTCGGCCAGGAACGTCACATCCGCCAGCAGGCAAAGCGCCAGCACCAGAAGCCCCAACACACGACCGCGCCAGACGGTGACAAGGCTGCGCAGGCCGGTCAGTTCCGCACGCACGTCATCGGAACCGTCGTCCATGCCGGATTGCGGGCCTGTGACTGCAGCGCTGTCAGTCATGCCGCCGGTCCGCCCTTCAAAGGTCGATTTCTAGCCCGTCGTAGGAGGCAATGACGGCCAGCGGCGGGCCGTCACCGCGCGAGATCTCTTCGAACCGACGGGTCTCGGCCAGCACCTGATCGATCTGCGCGTCACTGTAGACCGGCTCGTGATGGAACATGCACAGCATCTTCACACCGGCCATCTGACAGAGTTCGACCCCGACCATGTTGGAGGAATGGCCCCAGTCCTCCTTCAGCGAGGTCGCATCAGCCAGGGAATACATGGAATCGAAGACCACCGCGTCAGCGTCCCGGAAGTAGCGGATGAAGTAATCCGTCTCCTCCTGATCCTCCAGCTTGTGCTCCGAGTCCGTCGAATAGACCGCGACCTTGCCGTCCTTCTCGAACCTGTAACCGTAGGAGTCTCCGGCATGGAGCTGGCGGAACGGTGTCACCGTCATGCCCGCGATCTCGTAGGTCTGCTCCGGCTCCAGTTGAACGAACTCGATGGTCGCGCCGAGGAAATTGAAGGGCACCGGGAAGCTCGGATTGTCCTGCTGGCGGCGGTAGGCTATCTCCAGCACGTCGTGGCAGCCATGGATGCGGATCACGTTGCCCGGAATGAAGGCCGGAATGAAGAACGGGAACCCCATGATGTGGTCCCAGTGCACATGGCTCTGGAAGATGTTGTAGACCTGCGGCGCGCCCGGCCCGTGCTTGCCCAGCGCCTGCAGCGCCAGCCTGCGCGCACCCGATCCCATGTCGCAGATGACATATTCGTCACCCCCGGTCTCGATCTGGACGCAGGAGCTTTCACCGCCATAGGTGCCGCGCATGTTGAAGGGCAGGGCATCGATCGCGCTGTCCGGGTCTCCCCCGGCCTCGATCACCGCCTTCACCGCCGCACCGATCTTTTCCCGCAGGTGATCGGCATTCATCGATGTTGGTATGGAACCGCGGGTCCCCCAGAAACGGATCCGCATGGTGCTTCAGTCCTCGTCCGTGTATGCCGCTGCCGCCAGCGCCGATACGGCCTGCAACGCCTTGGGCATCTCGTCGAAGGTGGGGAAGACCTTGTCGAAGTGACTGATCGTGAAGACCTCCTTCACCACCTCCTGCATGGAGGCGATACGGATGGTCACACCCTTCGGCTTGGCCTGCTTGTTGGCCACCATCAGCGCCCGCAGACCGACACTGGAGATGTAATCGACCTTCGACAGGTCGACCACGATCTGCTTCTCGGTGCCGATTGCCGCATCCACAAGCCCGGAGAGTTCCTTCTGGAAGTCGCCAGCGGAAGACTGATCGATCCTGCCCTCAGCCCGGACGACAATCGCGTCGCCATAGGTCGCTGTTGTCACCTTCATCTTGCAGAGTTCCCGTCCTGCACATCGCCCCTCGACAGACAATCATAATGCCAGCCCCCCTTGATCGGCAACGTCTACTGCCCCCGATTGACGTTTTGCAAGGGTGCACCATCCTGTGAGTGAGCAAATTCATCGGGAAGGACCGGAAATGGCCGAATTCGAACTGTTCTGCTTCGCGCAATCGGGCAATGCCTACAAGGCAGCATTGATGCTGAACATGTCAGGCGCGGACTGGCAGCCACGCTTCGTCGACTTCTTCAAGGGGGAGCATCGGACGCCGGAGTACCTGGCCATCAACGAGATGGGAGAGGTTCCGGTGCTGCGGCATGGCGATGTCACGCTCAGCCAGTCCGGCGTGATCCTGAACTACCTGGCGGAGCAGATCGGCCAGTTCGGCCCTCAGAACAGGGACGAGGAACGCGAGATCCTGCGCTGGATGCTGTTCGACAACCACAAGTTCACCTCCAACATCGCCACCTATCGCTTCATGGCCGTGCTGGCCAAGGTCGGTGATCCGGCGGTGCACGAATTCCTGAAGGGCCGGATGATGCAGGCGCTGAAGGTGGTGGAACGGCGGCTGGCGCAGAACGAATTCCTGCTGGGCGACCGCATGACCATCGCCGATTTCTCCCTGCTCGGGTACCTCTACTACCCGGACGAGTTCCACATGACCGGCTGGCCGGATTTCCCCAACATCAGGCGCTGGACGGAGCAGGTGCAGGGCATGAAGGGCTGGGTCGGTCCCTATGAACTGATGCCGCAGAAGGCCTGACACGAACGGCACTGGCCATGCCGCTGAACCGCAGGACAGCGCTGATCGTCGCTCTGGTCGGCCTGTTCGCGGTCAGCCATGGGGTGATCTTCATCCGGCTGGCGGGGGATGCCCCGGCGCTGCTGATCGCGCTGGCCCGGGTCGCCATCGCGACGGCTGTGATCGCGCCATTCGGCCTGTTCGCCCTCTCCGTCCGCCCCGAACTGCCCACCGGGGCCATGCGCCGCGCTGTCGTCGCCTCCCTGCTCGGCGGGCTGTTCCTGGCCCTGCATTTCGCGAGCTGGATCACGTCGCTGGAGCGGGTCTCGATTGCTGAGTCGACGATCCTGGTCAGCCTGACGCCTGTCTGGGTTGCCTTGATCGATGTGGCGACGGGCCGGGGCATGCCGAACCGGCGCCTGCTGCTGGCCATCGCACTCTGTCTGACAGGAACCCTGGTGCTTGCCCTGGACGGCGCGCAGCGCCTCGACGGGGATCTGACCGGCCTGCTGCTGGCAGTGGCGGGCGGACTGTTCATGGCGCTCTACCTGATCAGCGGGCGGCAGGCACGCGCCGTGCTGCAGACATCATCCTACGCCACGCTCTGCTATGGCACCGCAGCCCTGCTGCTGGGGGCTGCAGTATGCGCCCTCGACGTCGAAGTCACCGGCTACGGCTGGCCGACGTATGCCGCGCTGCTGGCGCTGGGTCTGGTCAGCCAGGTGATCGGCCACACCAGCTACAACTGG
>CAXBNO010000223.1:0-5988 GCA_963976775.1 uncultured Kordiimonadales bacterium | reverse complement strand
ATGCTGACCGCCGCGTTCCGCGCGTTCGGCGGCGAGGAACTGGTGCGCGAATTCCTGAACTCCCTGCCCGGCGGTTTCTGGACCCAGTTCATCATCGTCATGCTGGTCATCTTCATCCTCGGCTTCTTCCTCGATTTCATCGAGATTGCCGTGGTTGTGGTGCCCATCATTGCGCCGATCCTGCTGGCTGACCCGTCCGCCAACATCACGGCCGTCTGGCTGGGCGTGATGATCGGCCTGAACATCCAGACCTCGTTCCTGACACCCCCGTTCGGCTTTGCGCTGTTCTACCTGCGCGGTGTCGCCCCGGCAGCGGTGCGGACCGTGCAGATGTACCGGGGCGTGATCGCCTTCATCAGCCTGCAGCTGGTGGCGCTCGGCATCATGGGTGCCGTGCCGGAGCTGGTGAACTATCTGCCGAACCGGGTCAGTTTCCTGTCCGACACCTCACCGCCGCCCCGCAACCCGAAACTGCAGTTCTGCCTCGAGGAATTCGTCGAGGACCGGTTGGCGACCGAGGGGACCGCGATCTCGTCAGCGATTGCGCGGGCACAGGGACTTGACCTGTCGATCCTGCCCAAGGACATGGCCCGCGATCTCGGCAAGGGTTTCGAGAATGCCGAAACTGCCATCGCCGCGCTGGCCGAGACATCTGCAACCGGCGACAGGGTCGATGCAGCCTCCGTCGACTACCGCCCGCAGCTGCGTGTGGTCCGCCGTCTGGAGAAGGACATCCGCAAGGAGCAGGAGGAAGCCGACGCGCTGAAGACGCGCATCAGCCGCCTGCAGGAGTCGGAACTGGACGAGAAGCCGGAACTCGAGGCAGAGATGCAGCATCATCTCGACAGGATCGAGGAGCTGCGGGCCGAGGTCCCGGCAAGTTGGGCCGAGACCTACAAGGTCTTCAGCGTCCTGACGAAGGCCGAATCGAAGGCGCGGACAACCTACCAGCGTGCCGCCGACGGCTCCTGGGAGGGTCCGGCCGAGGTTCTGGCTGTCCTGAATGGCAATGCCGCCTTCGCGGCGCTGGAGAGTGATCTGCGCGGCTTGCGGCAGACCATTGAAACGGCACCGGGCAAGCAGGCTGCGGCTGCCGTTCAGGAAGTCGAGCGCGCGTTCCGGGATGTCGAGGGCGCGGGCGACGTGCAGAGGGCGCTGGGCAAGGCCCGCCGTGCCCTGAAGAACGCGGAGACCGACAGGACAGAACCCCTGGAGGAATACGAGGACGCGATCAGCGCATTCGAGGCGCAGCAGGCCTGGCGTGGCCCGGCTGCTGCCCTGAAGCCGGAGATCGAGAGTTATCTGGCCGCGATCAGGGAAACCCTGGGGGCCCGCATGCAGCAGAAGCTGTCACGGGATCAGGCACTGTTCGTCGCCGCCTGCAGCTCCAGTCACAGGGATATCTCGCTGAACTTCTGATCAGTCCCCCGACGCCTTGATGATCGACCCGGCGACAGCGGTATCTGTCCGGCCTCTGACCCGGCGGTCGCCCTTGAGTCAGGCGGGGCGGAAGCGGGGCAGGTACATGCCGTCACCGATGTCGTCCCACCAGAGGGCGAGCGGCATGCCGATCCTGACCTCCGATGGCGGGATATCCGTGATGTTGGTGACCAGCTTCACGCCCGGCAGCTCGGGAAAGGTCACCAGACCCACGACATAGGGCAGGTTGTCCGCCACTGCCGCATGACTGGCATGGTGGATGACGGTGAAGGAGAAGACCTCGGCCTCCGCCGGTGCCGTTGACCAGACCACCTCGGTCGAATGGCACCCGCCGCAGATCGGGGCAGGGGGATGGCGCAGCAGACCGCAGACGCCACAGGACTGGAAGCACAGTTGCCTGCGCGCGCAGGCCTCCCAGAACGGTGCGTCGTCCATGTCGGGCTCCGGGCGTGGCATGGTCTCGGGAAACAGGGCCATCAGTTTCTCCCCAGCAGGATGGCGCTGGTCGGCGCGACGCCAAGTCCGCCGGTCACCAGGCAGGTGCTCGCATCCGCGACCTGTGCCGTCGAGGTGCCGCGCATCTGGCGGACACCTTCGATGATCAGGTTCACACCATGCACATAGGCCTCGGACAGCTGACCGCCGGACGTGTTCAGCGGCAGCTTCCCGCCGTCATGGCGGATGTTGCCTTCGGCCACGAAGTCACCACTCTCGCCCGGGCCGCAGAAGCCGAAATCCTCCAGCGCCATCAGCACCATGCCGGAGAAGTGATCGTAGATCTGGGCGACGTCGATGTCAGCCGGCACCAGGCCAGCGCTGGCAAACAGTTCCTTCGCCAGGCGACGGTTGTTGGTGCTGGCATAGGTATCGTCGGGCATGTTCTGGCTGCCGAGCGGGCCGGTGCTCCATCCCGCCCCGCTGCCGTGGGCGCTGGCCAGGACTTCCACCTGCTGCTGCGCCAGATCGCGGGCGCGCTCGGCGGTGGTGATGATGACCGCAGCGGCACCGTCGGTCTCCAGACAGCAGTCGTAGAGGCGCAGCGGTTCGGCGATCCAGCGGGAAGCGAGATACTGTTCCTTCGTCAGGGTGCGTGAACCGCTGCACCATCAGCGCCAGCATCTGCGGTGGCGCGAACAGGCCGTAGGGGGCAATGAAACTGCCGTGCGTGCGCGTCGGCGCGGCCCGGCCATAGCGGCGACCCTGCCCCTGACAGAGACCGCGATAGGCAACGACCACCTCCGCCTGGCCGGATTGGATGGCCGCGCAGGCCAGTGACACTGCACCGCAGGAGCCACCGCCGCCGCCGCCCCAGACCATGGCCGACCAGCGCAGTTCCGGGATGCCCAGTGCAGCCTGCATCACCGGGCCTTCATTGCTGTCATTGGAAAAGGATGTCAGCCCGTCAATGGCACTGACCGGCAGCCCTGCATCGCTGGCGGCGGCAACAATGGCCTCCGCCGTGATGCGGAACTGGCTGCGGTCCTGGATGCCGCCCCAGCGCGTATAGGCGCTCTGACCGATGCCCACGATATGTGGCGCGCGTGCTGACGACCCCATGCCCGACCGTTCTCCTGCCCCAGTTGGATAGCGGCAGCATCACACATCCGGCCCGTACCTGTGCATTGTGCTGAACGCAGGTCAGCAGCGCGGCAGTGACGTCGGCGGGTCAGCCAGCGGCAGATTCGGCCTCCGGAACCGGGCGCGTGTCGCCACTGTCGGAGAAGGGGGAGCGACCATTGCGGAACCGCCCGGCCAGACGGTCAAGGCCGGACAGCGCCTTGTCCAGCGCGGCCATGGTCTTCGACAGGTCGGCACTGTCGTCATTCAGGAAGATGCGGAAGGTGCGGGCATAGGCCAGCCCCAGGGCCTTCATGCGCAGCGCGCCGGCGATGCCACCGGTTGATACACCCGCCGACTCCAGGACCAGCCGCATCGTGCGCTGTCCCGGCCCGGCCATCAGCGCCAGTGCGCCCATCGGATCCGTCGGCAGGCTGGCGAGGACTGCGCGCAGCCCCTCGCGATGGGGTTTCAGACTGTCGAAGCGGGCGATAAGCAGTGTGAACAGGCGGTCGCGAATGGCCTCGTCAGGCCAGTCGTCATCCACCACCGAAAGCATGGCCGCATCGGCGCGGGCAGCGATCTGGCTGATGATGCCTGTTCGGCTGCCCACGGCCGCCACCACATCGGCGACATCCAGGCCGGACTCCCGGGCAATGTCGTAGAGCGTGACATTGCGCCAGCCCCCCAGCGCGGCGAGTTGCATTGTGGCGTCGATGATGGGGCCGACGGGGTCCTTCTTGCGGGGCATGACCTGTGTCCTCCTGCGCCTGTCAGTCTCCATTAGATGGGGACAGAGGCGCAGGGATGAACAGGGAAGTTTGTCGCAAGTCGCGGTGCGCTGCGGCAGCCAGTCGGGTCGATCAGCCCTTCAGGGCTTCCTCCGCCGGCACGTAGTCATAGCCCAGGTCCTGCGCCACGGCCTCGTAGGTGACCTTGCCGTTCCAGACGTTCAGCCCGTTCCTCAGATGCGGGTTGGCGGCCAGTGCGCCCTTCCAGCCCTTGTTGGCGATGGCGATGGCATGCTGCAGGGTGACGTTGTTCAGGGCATAGGTCGACGTGCGCGCGACACCGCCGGGCATGTTGGCGACGCAATAATGGACCACGCCCTCGACCACATAGGTCGGGTCCGCATGGGTGGTGGCGCGGGAGGTCTCGAAACAGCCACCCTGATCGATGGCGACATCAACCAGCACGGATCCGTCCTTCATGGTCGACAGCATGTGATGCGTCACCAGCTTCGGCGCGGCGGCACCGGGAACCAGCACGGCACCGATCACCAGATCAGCGGCAGCGACCTGTTCCTCGACCGCGGTACGGGTGGAATAGAGCACGGTGGCGGAAGCCTCGAAATGGTTCTCCAGCTTTTCCAGCACCACCGGATTGCGGTCCATGATGGTCACGTCCGCGTGCAGGCCCACCGCCATCTGCGCGGCGTTGAAGCCGACGACACCGCCACCCAGGATGACGACCTTGCCCGGCGCCACACCCGGCACGCCGCCCAGCAGCACGCCCAGCCCGCCGTGCGCCTTCTCCAGCGCCGAGGCACCGGCCTGGATCGACATGCGCCCGGCCACCTGGCTCATCGGCTTCAGCAGCGGCAGGCCGCCGGTGGCGTCGGTGACGGTCTCATAGGCAATGCAGACGGCGCCGCTGTTCACCAGGTCGCGGGTCTGGTCGGGATCGGGTGCCAGATGCAGGTAGGTGAAGAGGATCTGGTCCGGACGCAGCATGGCACGCTCGTTCGCCTGCGGTTCCTTCACCTTCACGATCATGTCGGAACGGGCGAAGACTTCCGCTGCATCGGCGGCGATCTCGGCACCGGCCAGCACATAGGCCTCGTCCGTCGCGCCGATGCCCATGCCGGCACCGGTTTCCACCAGAACCTCGTGCCCGTTCAGCTTCAGTTCGGCAACGCTCTCCGGCGTCAGTCCGACACGATATTCGTGGTTCTTGATTTCCCCTGGGGTGCCGACGCGCATCACAGCCTCCTGAACCGTGCGATAAGTCTGATCTCCCAGTATCGCGCGCGGTAACCGGAATGTGCTTCGATTCTTTGCCTGATTACGGAGTATTGTGGTAAAAAAATCGATGAATGACGAGATAATCCGGAGAAAATTCGATGGATCGGACTGACGCGCGCATCCTGCAGCGTGTGCAGCGGGACTCCTCCCTGTCGCTGAACGATCTGGCCGACGCGGTCGGACTGTCACCCTCCGCCTGCCACAGGCGGATCAAGCTGCTGGAGAAGTCGGGTGTCATCGCCGGTTACGTGGCGCGCCTGGACCGCATGGCGCTGGGGCTGACCATCCAGGCATTCGTGGAGATCAGCCTGACGTCGCAGAGCGAGGAATCGCTGACGGCCTTCGAGGAAGCGGTGACCCGCACGGACGAGATTCTGGAATGCCACCTGATGACCGGCGCGGCGGACTACATGCTGCGGGTCGCGGCGCGCGACGTGGCGGACTTCGAACGGATTCACCGCAACCGGCTGTCGCGGTTGCCCGGTGTCGCCAGCATGCAATCGGGGTTCGTCCTGCGCAGCGTCCGGGAGGGTGGTGCGTATCCGGTGGATGTGACGTAACCTGACGCTCGTGGAAGCCCCCTGAAGGCGGAGCACCGGTGCGAGCATGCATGAAGAAGAACTGATCAACCTGGCCATCGTCGCCGGTGCGGCTCTGCTGTGTGGCCTGCTGCTCAGCCGCATCAAGCAGCCGGTTGTCGTCGGATACATCATCGCCGGTGTCGTGCTGGGACCGTCGGTGCTGGGGCTCGTCGGCAACGGTGACGACCTGCAGCTCGTGGCCGAACTTGGCGTGCTGATGCTGCTGTTCCTGATCGGCATGGAGTTGTCGCTGCGCAATTTCCGCCACATCTGGCGCATGGCGATGACCATTGCCGGGCTGCAGATCGGTCTGGGCCTCGCATTTGCATGGATGTTCGGCAAGGCGCTGGGCTGGGGCCCGGAACTGTCGCTGATCGTCGGCTTCG
>CAXBNO010000222.1:0-6008 GCA_963976775.1 uncultured Kordiimonadales bacterium | reverse complement strand
CGCCACGCTGACCAGCCTGATCGGTCGCTTCGGCCTGGACTACGGCCTGCTGCATACCTGCACGCTGGATTCCATGTCGCATCGCTTCGGTCAGGACTGCAGTGCGATGGATCTGGCCTGCTACACGGTGGACGCCTCCCTCGCCGGCTTCCTGCCGGCCTGGCGCGCTGCTGGGTACGAGGTGATCGTGACTGCAGACCATGGCCACAGCGATCGCGGCCATCACGGCGGCAATGCGCCCGACATGCGCGACTTCCCGGTGTACTATTTCGGCGATGCCAGGGGTCCGGACGAAGACGTCCTGCTGGACCAGTTGCAGCTTGCCCCCACCATCCTCTCCCGCTTCGGACTGCCGATCCCGGAGAGCATGCAGGCGAGGCCGTTCCTGGAAGGCCGCGTGACAGACTGATGTACCGCCCCAGGCATTTCAGCGTCGAGGATGTTGCCACCTGCCACGACCTGATCGAAGGCAACGAATTCGGGTTGCTGGTGACGACAGGCCCGGATGGCGCGCCCTTCGGCACTCATCTGCCCTTCATGCTTGACCGCGAAGCCGGTCCGAACGGCACCCTGCTGGCGCATATGGCGCGGGCCAACCCGCAATGGCGGGATTTCGACCGGGCACCGGTACTGGCCGTGTTCTCCGGCCCGCACACCTATGTCTCGCCAACCCTGTATGCCACCAGCCCGAATGTACCGACATGGAACTACGCCGTCGTCCACGCCTATGGCACACCTCAGGTGATCGGGGACGCGAGCGAAGTCTCCGCCCTGATGCGTCGCCTCGGCAGCAGCTATGAGGGCGCGGCGGGCTGGCAATATGATTCCACGCCGGAGAGCTACCGCGCCGGGATGCAGAAGGGCATCGTCGCCTTCCGCATCCCCGTCGCGCGGCTGGAGGGCAAGTGGAAGATGAGCCAGAGCCGCACGCCGGAGGATCGCGCAGGGGTCCGCGCCGGCCTCACCGCCTCCGACGATGCCATGGCGCAAACAGTCGGCGGCATGATCCCCGGCGATGAACGGGACTGACCTTCAGCCGACTTTCCCGATGGTCCCATGCGGCGCTGAAACATTTTTCACGAAGGTCCGGTCTTCCCGCAGCAGGAACTTCTCCCGCTGGGCGAAATCGTAGTTCTCCCGCCCGAGGGGATCGACGGCCAGCCTTGCGCGATAGGCTTCATAGGCAGCCAGGCTCCCGACGTTGTAGACACCGTAGGCGAGCGTGGATGACCCTTCGTGCGGTGCGTAATAGCCGATCAGATCGGCACCACAGCGCGGGATGGCCTGCCCCCAGTTGCGGGCATATTCGGCGAACTGCGCCTGCTTCGTCGGGTCGATGTGGTAGCGGATGAAACATGTGATCATGGGAGACTCCCCGGGTTCGTGTTGCGTGCCCAGGAATGCCCGATTGTCGCCTGTCAATGCTTCGGTTATCATCGAACCATGAAAGAAGGTCCTGACATAGCCCTGCTCGGTTCCGTCATCGGCGACCCGGCGCGGGCCAACATGCTGATCGCGCTGATGAGCGGCAAGGCACTGACGGCGACCGAGCTGGCGTCGGAAGCCGGCATCACCGTGCAGACAGCCAGTTCGCACCTGTCGAAGCTGGAGGGGGCCGGTCTGCTGCAGCAACGCAAGCAGGGCAGGCACCGGTATTTCGCCCTGGCCGACGATGATGTGGCGCAGGTGCTGGAGGCAATGATGGGCCTCGCGGCAAGTCGCGGACTGATGCGGACCCGCACGGGGCCGAAGGACCAGGCGCTGCGCCGCGCCCGCGTCTGCTACAACCATCTGGCCGGTGATCTGGGTGTGCAGCTGTTCGACAGCCTGCAGAAGCGCCAGTTGCTGACCGGCACGGAGACGGATTTCGCCCTGACGGACGCTGGCCGCGATTTTCTGGATGACCTCGGGATCGATGTCGAGGCGCTGGAACGGGAGCGGCGGCCCGTCTGCAAGTCCTGCCTGGACTGGAGCGAGCGGCGCACGCACATGGCGGGTGCCCTCGGCACCGCGCTGCTGGACCGCTTCATCGGGCTGGGCTGGGCCGAGCGGGTGCCGAGATCGCGGATCATCAGTTTCTCGACAAAGGGACAGAAAGCCTTCGAGACGCATTTTCCCTCGGTAAACTGATCCGGGGACCTCTCGACCTGCCGCGACGTCACCCCCATATGGGAGACATGAAACAGAGAATGCGCCGCCCGCTGACACGTCTTCATGTCCTTGTTCCCGCCCTGCTGACGCTGTCCTGCGCGGCCGTTTCGCAACCGCTGCCGCCTGAGCATCAGCCGGTCGGGGAAAGCTTCCATATTCGCCCCGCGGACATGCCGCCGCCTTTCGCCACCGACAGCGTCGCCAGTTCGGCCTACCGGGTCGAGCGCCCTGCAGATGCAACGCTGAGGGTCCCCGCAGGCTTCCGGGCCGAGCTGTTCGCCACGGGCCTGGCGCATCCGCGCTGGATGGCCGTCGCGCCGAACGGCGATGTGCTGCTGGCCGAGTCGCGGGCGGGTCGTATCACCCTGCTGCGGGATGCCGATGGGGACGGCAAGGCGGAAGTGCAGGGCACGTTCGCCGACGGCCTCGACGCACCGCACGGGCTGGCGATCCGCGAGGGCTGGGTCTATGTGGGGGAAGAAACCCGCGTCAGCCGCCTGCCCTTCCGCGTCGGGGACATGAAGGCCGCAGGACCGGCTGAGCCGGTGACCGGCCCCCGCGCGCTGGGTAATGGCGGCGGGCACTGGACCCGCAACCTGGCCTTCTCACCAGACGGTAGCCGGTTCCATGTCGCAGTCGGATCGCGCGGCAACATCCAGGCAGAGGATCCGCCACGTGCCACCGTGCAGCAGTTCGCGGCAGACGGATCGGCGCAGACAACCTTCGCCACGGGCCTGCGCAATCCTGTCGGCATCGCCTTCTACCCCGGCACCGATGACCTCTACGTCGTGGTCAACGAAAGGGATGGACTGGGGGACGGTCTGGTACCCGACTATCTGACACGGGTCGAGCCGGGCGGTTTCTACGGCTGGCCCTACAGCTACATCGGTGCCAACCCCGATCCCAACATGCGCGGGCAAGGGGCGGATATGGCCGCCCGCGCCATTGTTCCCGACGTGCTGTTCAAGTCCCACTCCGCGCCGCTGGGACTGGTGTTCTATCAGGGTCGGCAATTCCCGGCCGAGTATCAGGGGGATGCCTTCGTCGCGCTGCATGGTTCCTGGAATTCCGGCACGCCGACCGGATACAAGATCGTTCGCGTGCCCTTCCGGGACGGCCGTCCGGTCGGTGGCTACAGCAACTTCGCCACCGGCTTCTGGGTCGCGGGGCGGGACCGGGCCGAAGTGATCGGGCGGCCTGCCGGTCTGGCGGTGTGGACCGATGGCAGTCTGCTGGTGGCTGACGACAGTGGCCGGGCGGTCTGGCGGATATCCTACGCCGGGCCCTGAAGTCCCTTCAGGAACGCCTGGCGCGCCTGTTCCACTGGCTCCCGCATGCAGCAGCCCTCCAGATGGTCATTGACCAGCCCCATGGCCTGCATGAAGGCATAGGCGGTGGTGGGCCCGACAAAGCGCCAACCGCGCTTCTTCAGGGCCTTCGAGAGCCGTCTGGACGCATCCGTGGTCGGGTTCTCCCGCAAGGTCGCCAGGGTTACCGGGTCCGGCCGCTCGGCATCCTCCGGCATGTGCGACCAGAAGAAGGCACTGAGGCTGCCCGCCTCCGCCACCAGTTCGACCGCACGGGAGGCATTGTTGATCGTCGCCTCGATCTTGCCCCGGTGCCGCACGATCCCGGCGTCGGCAAGCAGGCGGTCGATCTCGTCCGGGCCGTAGAGCGAGACCTTGTGGAAATCGAAGCCGTCGAAGGCCGCCCGGAAGTTCTCCCGCTTGCGCAGGATGGTCAGCCAGCTCAGGCCGGACTGGAACCCCTCCAGGCAGATCTTCTCGAACAGCCGCGTGTCGCTGTCGACCGGCCAGCCCCATTCGGCGTCATGATAGGCCTCGTAGTCCGGCAGGCCGCCGTGCCAGAAACATCTGGGACGGCCATCCGCCCCCGCGATCAGGGCCTCGGCGTCACTCACCGGTTCTTCCCCGGTACCCAGAGCACATCCGTCGCCCCGTTGTCGTTGACGACACGGCCAAGCTGGAACAGGTGGTCGGACAGGCGGTTGAGGTAGCGCAGCGCCGGTTCACTGACCGTCTCCGTCTCCGCCGCGCGCCAAGCCAGCCGCTCCGCCCGGCGTGACAGGGTCCGCGCCTGATGCAGGTGCGCCGCACCGGCGCTGCCGCCTGGCAGGATGAAACTGGTCAGGGGCGCCAGATCGGCATTCATGGCATCGATCTCCGCTTCAAGCCGATCGACCTGTGCATCGACAATGCGGAGCGGTTCCCACTTGTAGCTTTTGGCATGGGGGGTGGAGAGATCGGCTCCCAGGTCGAACAGGTCATTCTGGATGCGCGCCAGCATGGCATCCGGTTCCCCGTCCAGGTACAGGCGCGCGAGACCGACCGCCGCATTGGTCTCGTCCACCGCGCCATAGGCCTCCACCAGCACATCCGTCTTCGGGCGGCGCGAGCCGTCGGAGAGGGAAGTCTGGCCCTTGTCGCCACCCCGGGTATAGATCTTCGTCAGCTTGACCATTGGAAGCGCCTCTCAGTCACCGGTCAGGAACACGAGCGCCAGGAAGACGATCGCAAGTGCCTGAAACAGGATCCGCGCGCGCATCAGCCTGTTGCTGTTGCGCTTTCCGAACTCGCCGCCGGTGATCATGCTGATCACCCCGACAGCCAGAATGACCGCAACGGCCAGCACCGACGCGATCGCAAGATACTCGAAGATTTCCATGGGAGGGATATAACCCATCCCCGTTTCGACCGAAACGTGGATAAGGCGGACATTCGGACGCGCGGCAAGGTGGGGCTTCCTGCGCCGGGGAATGAGCTCCAGCCCCGCTCATGCAGGGCAAGAGACACACCGGATCGGCGCTCGCCGATGTGCAACAATTGACATCCCGGGGCTAGAAATTGTTATATTTGTCATGCGACTTGCGGCCCATGGCCAGATTTTGGTCATTCTGATCGGTCAGACGCGGAAACGATGGCGGGAGATCATGCTCCGCCGAATGTTGTGCGGGAGACAAGCTCGTTGGCAACCATCATTGACGTCAATCTGGGCGGTGAGTCTTTCAAGGCAGACATCACACGCAATCCGCAGTTCTTTGGCGAATCCTGGCGTGCGTGGGAATCTGGCGAAGACGAAGAGGCACTGTTTTCCTTCATTGCCGAAAAGACTGATCCGAAGGGCATCTTCGTTGATATCGGATCATATCAGGGTTCGGTCGCCCTGCTCGCATCCCGGAAATACGCAAAGGTATTCGCCTTCGAAGCCGACCCGGTCTCGGTCGAGGCACTTGAAGACAACATCAGGGTCAACGAAGCCGACAACATCACGATCATCCCCAGATTCGTCGGCGACAAGAAGGGTACCCAGTCTTTCTACAGCATGGATCGTGGCAACAATTCCGGTAGCAGTGCCTTCCACACCGAGGGCAAGACCCGTTGGGAAGTCGAAACTGTCCGACTGGACGAGTTCATCGCCGAAGCCGGATGTGCCGACGCACCCATCTATCTGAAGATCGACATAGAAGGTGCCGAGTATCTGATGATCGATTCGCTGCGAAAGACCGTCGCAAACTACGATGTGCGCTGCATATGCCTGTCCCTGCACCCATTCCTGCTGGCGAAACAGGTCAAGGGTCAGAGCCTTCCGGCAAAGCTGCGTCGGCGCGCGCTTGTACTTTCACGCACTCTGCAGATCCTGTCTGCCGTAGGCAGGTACAAGACCGTCACCGATGCTCGAGGCAAGCCCGTGAGCCGGGCGCGTCTGATCGGCGACATCATCCGGACGGGCCGCCACCGTGTGACCGACAGAGAAATCTACCTGACCTGAGTCGGGCGCCTGCCCCAGACCTGCGACGATCTCCGTCTCCAGGGCACACCGGGCGTCGGCAATCGGTT
>CAXBNO010000221.1:0-6014 GCA_963976775.1 uncultured Kordiimonadales bacterium | reverse complement strand
CGGGGTGAAGGCCATCCTGGCCGACACCTATCCGGAGAAATCCTTCTCCGTCCGCTATGCCGCCAAGGACCTGTCCTATGCACTGGAGATGGCGGAGGAATTCGGTGTTCGCGCACCGGGCGGCGAGACAGTCGCCCGCATGTTCGACGAAGCCATCGCCAATGGTGATGGCGACCGATACTTCCCCGTGATGCGCCGCATCCTGGATGTCACGGACGCCTGAAACCGCTTTGACCGGGCCAGCGTCGCCATCGACAGCAGGGCATCGATGCTGGCAATCTGAACCCGCACAGATGTTTCAAGAGTGTCCGCCATGATGAGCCAGAAGAACAATGACCTGATCACCCGCATCGGGCCGGGGACCGCGGCGGGCGCATTGCTGCGCCAGTACTGGCAGCCGGTGGCGCTGGCCGACGAACTGGTGAGTGCGCGGCCCGTGGTGCCGGTGACGGTGCTGGGGGAGCGGCTGGAGCTGTTCCGCGACGCGGGCGGCACCTTGGGGCTGATCGGTCGGCACTGTCCGCACCGCGGGGCCGACCTGGCCTATGGGCGGCTGGAGGATGGCGGCCTGCGCTGTCCCTTCCACGGCTGGCTGTTCGACTGCACCGGCCAGTGCCTGGAACAGCCCGCCGAGCCTGATGACAGCATCATGCACCGCCATGTGCGGGCGGTGAACTACCCGGTCGTGGAGCTGAACGGTGCCGTCTTCGCCTGGATGGGAGGCGGTGAGCCGCCTGCCCTGCCCGCGCTGGATTGCTTCAGTGCGCCGGACAGTCACGTCTTTGCCTTCAAGGGTCTGTGGGACTGCAACTGGCTGCAGGCGCTGGAGGTCGGGATCGACCCGGCACACGCGTCGTTCCTGCACCGGTTCCTGGAGGACGAAGACCCGGCGGAGGGCTACGGCAAGCAGTTCCGGGATTCGGTCGCGGACAGCGAGATCCCGATGACGAAGCTGCTGCGCGAGTACCCGCGCCCCGACCTGAGGATCGAGGATACGGACCATGGCATGCGGCTGACCGCGCTGCGGCACATGGCGGACGGGCGGACCCATGTGCGGGTCACCAACCAGATCTTCCCGCAGGCCATCGTCATCCCCATGTCGAACGAGATGACGATCACCCAGTGGCATGTGCCGGTGGATGACGGCAGCTGCTACTGGTTTTCCATGTTCACCAGTTTCGCGCGCCCCGTGGACAAGGCGGTGATGCGCCAACAGCGCATGAAACAGCATCGCCTGCCGGACTACCGCCCGATCACGGGTGCGGGCAGCAACTATGGCTATGACCCCGACGAACAGGCGCGGGAGACCTTCACCGGCATGGGCCACGACATCAACGTGCATGACCAGTGGGCCGTCGAGTCCATGGGCCGCATCCAGGACCGGCGGCAGGAGCATCTGGGCAAGTCCGACGTCGGGATCGTGCGTTACCGCCGCCTGCTGCGCGACGCGATCCGTCAGGTGGAGGCCGGGGAAGGCGTGCCGTTCCGTGACAGCCAGACCCGTCGGAGCGGCCCCGTGGCCGTCGACAGCATCTGCGCCACCGAGAGCTGGGAACGGCAATGGCGTGACTTCGACACAAGGCGCCGGGCCGCCTGCCCCTGGCCCGCGACACTCGGGGCCTGAACGTGAACGACCTGGCGCCGCCGGAAGGCGCGGATGCCGTTCTGGCCGAGGTCCGGGAGAAGGGTGTGGAAACCATCCGCATCAGCTTGATCGACCAGCACGGCATCCTCCGCGGCAAGGCCCTGCCCGCCGGCGCACTGGAGAGCGCCTTCCGCAACGGCGTCACCATGACCTCGACCCTGCTGCTGAAGGACACCTCCCATCGCACGGTGTTCCCCGTCTGGGGAGACGATGCCGGGTTCGGCGCGGGCGTCCTGACCGGCGCCGGCGACGTGATCATGCGGCCTGATCCGGCAAGCTTCCGGGTGCTGCCCTGGTCGGCACATTCCGCCTGGATGCTGGCGGACATTCACTTGACCGACGGCGAGCCATTTCGCTTCAGCCCCAGGCACCTGCTGCGTCAGGCCGTGCAGCGGCTGGCGGACCGGAACATGCGCCTCGTCGCCGGGCTGGAACTGGAGTTTCACGTCTTTCGCATCACCAGCCCCCGCCTTGCCCACACGGACTCCGCGATGCCACCGGATGCACCGGAGACGGAACTTCTGGCGCACGGCTACCAGTATCTGACGGAGGACCGCTACGCCCAGCTGGAGCCGGTGATGGACATGCTGCGGCGTGCGGCGGAGGGCCTGCAGCTTCCGGTCAGGTCGATGGAGGTGGAGTTCGGACCGGGACAGTTCGAGTTCACCTTCGATCCCGCCGATGCGCTCGCCCATGCCGACAACATGATCATGTTCCGCGCCATGGCAAAGCAGGTCTGTCGGCAGCAGGGGCTGCATGCCACCTTCATGACCCGGCCCCAGGTCGCGAACGGCATGGCCAGCGGCTGGCACCTGCACCAGTCGCTGGTGGACCGGATGAGTGGCCAGAACCTGTTCATGACCCGCCCCGACGGATCGCTGTCAGCCATCGCCAGTGCCTGGATCGCCGGGCTGCTGGACCATGCGGCGGCGACCTGCCTGCTCGCCACCCCGACCATCAATGGCTACAAGCGCTATCAGAACGCGTTTCAGCTTGCTCCGGACCGGATCGCCTGGGGGCGGGACAACAAGGGCACCATGCTGCGGGCGCTGATGGGCACCAACGACACCGCAAGCCGGGTGGAGAACCGGGTGGCAGAAGCGGCGGCGAACCCCTACCTGCACATGGCGTCGCAGATCCTCGCCGGGCTGGACGGAGTGGAGCGCGGGCTGGAAGCCGGCCCGCCGGTCACCCGCCCCTACGAAAGTGATGCCCCTGCCCTGCCCCGGAACCTGGGTGCCGCGCTGGACCGCTTCCAGGCCAGTCCCTTCATCGATGCGGCGTTCGGAGACGGTTTCAACCGCTATTTCAGCACCATCAAGCAGGCGGAATGGGACCGCTTCCTCGCCACGGTCACGGACTGGGAACAGCGCGAGTACTTCTCGATCTTCTGAGGGTTTCACCGGTGCGAGCCGACAATGGCGCCTTCTGGAGACGGCGGGCTGGCCGACCCGGCCAACCCCAGCCCAGTGCACGGGCTTGCGGCAACGGCGGAGTACACTGGAGACGGCGGGCTGGCCGACCCGGCCAACCCCAGCCCGCCTGCTCAGTGGTCCCCCATTGCATCCCTGTACAGTTCGGCGAAACCGGCTTCGTCGACGGGGCGGGCGTTGGTGGCGCGGGTGGGGTCGTCCAGGGCGTGTTCGATCATGCCGGGCACCATCTCGTCGGTGATGCCCATGTCGCGCAGGTTGGCGGGCAGGCCGATACGGGCGTTCAGTTCCTCGATGGCCTTGTCAAGCGGCGCACCGTCGGGCAGCCCCATGGCCTTGCGCATCCGGTCTTCCTTGTCGCCCAGCACCGGCTGGTTGTAGCGCAGGCAGGCGGGCAGGCAGACAGCATTCAGGGTGCCGTGATGCAAGTTCAGTTCCCGGATGCGGCCCGCTGCATGGCTCATCGCATGGACAGCGCCCAGGCCCTTGGTGAAGGCCAGCGCGCCCTCCGCAGCCGCGATCATCATCTGCTTGCGGCCTTCCCGGTCCTCCCCGTTGGCGACCACGCTCTCCAGGTGTCCCTGACCCACGGCGCGCCATAGGCCGTCGATGCCGATGGCCTCGGCGGCAGGGTTCTCCGTCGGGCTCATCACCGCCTCCATCAGGTGGGTGACGGCGTCCATGCCGGTCGCCGCCGTCAGGCGACGCGGCAGGCCGACCGTCAGTTCCGGATCGCAAAGCGCCACCTTCGCAAGCATGTTCGGGCTGCTGAAGATCAGCTTGCGCCCGTCTTCCGTGATGATCACCGCGCCACGGCTGACCTCCGAGCCGGTGCCGGAGGTGGTGGGGATCGCGATCATCGGGGCGCAGGCGCCGATCTTCGCCACCCCTCCGGTCATGACATTGTAGTCGACCAGCGGTTCCGGATGCGTCGCCAGCAGGGCAACGCCCTTCGACAGGTCCATGGATGACCCGCCGCCCAGCGCAATGATGCCGTCGCAGTCATTCTCCCGGTACAGCGCCACAGCATCCTTCACCGCAGTCTCGGTCGGGTTCTCCGGCGTGCCGTCATACAGCGTCACCTGCACATCGTTCGGGATCCGCCCCCGGATCTGGTCCGCGATGCCGAGGTCGACCAGCCCCTTGTCGGTGCAGATCAGCGGCCGCCTGATCCCGAGGGTCGCCAGCGTCTCCGCCAGCATGTCGATGGCCCCGTGCTCGATATGACACTGGTTGAAGAAAGTGATGATTGCCATGGCCCTGTTTCCCTCCCCTGCCGTGATATGCCGAGTGTGCACTGCCGGTCAGTCCCCCCGCAACGGCAATCCTGCCATGGCCCAGCCCGTCTTGACGGCGCGTCACCTGATGTCACGATAAGCGCCATGCAACGCAATGATCGGGGAGGATCACGCAGCCATGATGACGGGTGCGGAATACAAGGCATCGCTGAACGATGGCCGGGCGACCTATTTCGAGGGGCGCCGGGTCGATGACATCATGGCCGACAAGCTGATGGCGGAATCGGCGGAGGTCATCGCGAAGGGCTATGACCTGCTGTACCAGCCGGGTGCCGACGCGAGGAGTCCGCTGATGGACATCCCGCGCTCTGCGGCGGAACTGAAGGCGCGGCTGCCGCTGCTGAGTTCCGTCGATATCGTGGCCAACACCACCAACCAGTCGATCATGACCCTCATGACCGCAGCCGGGCGCATCGGCGGGGAGCATCCGGAATATGCGGAGCGCATCCAGGCCTGGGTCGAGGATGCGCAGGCCCGCGACATCCGCATCACCGAATGCATCACCGACGGCAAGGGCGACCGGTCGCTCAGCCCCGGAAAGCAGCCGGACCCGGACGCCTATACCCGCGTGGTTGAACGCCGCAGTGACGGCGTGGTGATTCGCGGTGCCAAGCTGCACATCACCGGTGCCTCCCTGGGGCACGAGACCATGGTGATCCCGACCAAGGCGATGAAGCCGGGCGAGGAAGACTATGCCATCGCCTGCGCCGTGCCGGTCAACGCGCCGGGGGTGAAGATCGTCAATACCTCCTACGCGCCGCGGCACGAGGACGACCGGGTGTTTCCGGTCAGCCGTCAGAACCACATGCCTGAAGGCTTCGTCATCTTCGACGATGTCTTCGTGCCGACGGAGCGGATCTTCCTGAACGGCGAAGTGAAGCACGCCGGGCAGTTCGCCCATTCACTGGGCCTGTGGGAACGGCTGGGCGGCCTGACCTTCATGTCCAACGAGGCGGATGAGCTGGTCGGCTTCGCGCAGCTGATCGCGGAGGCCAACGGGCTGGAGAAGGTCGGGCACGTGCGGGAGAAGATCTCCGAGATGATCATCCACGCCACGCTGATCCGGGCTTCGCTGGAGGCGGCGATCGCCAACTGCACCATCGGCGAGAACGGCGCGGCCTTCCCTTCGGAACTGTTCACCAATGCCGGCAAGTACCAGGCGGCGACCCAGTACAACCTGATGTGCCGCCACCTGCACGACATCTCCGGCGGCTCGGTGCTGACCGCGCCCGGCATCTCGGATCTGGAGAACAACGAGGTCGGGCCGCTGATCCGCAAGTACATGTCGGCCAGCCCCAACGTCGATGGCGAGACACGCATCAAGCTGTTCCATGCCATCCGTGACCTGACCGCCGATGCCATGGGTGGCTGGCGCTATGTCACCAACATCCAGGCCGGTGGCGGTCTCTACGCCCAGCGCATCGTGACGCGGAAGCACTATGACATGGAGGGTGCCAAGCGGAAGGCCCTGCATGCTGCCAAGATGCTGCCGGAGGGTGTGGCGGCAGAATGAGGTATCCCTGCATCTGACCGCGCCGGGCCGGGGCAGTCCCCGGAAGATCGGGAAGTCTGATTGACCCCGCCTGCCCGGCGGGGTTAAGTCCCGCGCTGTCCTCCTCACCGCGCCTGCTGTTCATG
>CAXBNO010000220.1:0-6019 GCA_963976775.1 uncultured Kordiimonadales bacterium | reverse complement strand
GCCAGCATCCGTTCCACCGCCGGTTTCAGATGCGGCAGCGTCGGCGCAACAATGACCAGATTCGGGACCTGCGCCATGACCCGGCGCAGGCCGTCGATGAAGATCGGTCCCATCCGGCGCAACTCGCCCATCCGGCTGCCGAACAGCACCGCCGCGACCGGCGCGTGGGAGGGAATCCCCAGATTGCTTCGGAAGGCACGCGGGTCGCCGGAATAATTCTGTTCCGCCTCGATCGCCGGGTGCCCGACGAAGGAGGAAGAAAGCCCCTCCCGCTCGAACAGGGGCGGCTCGAACGGCAGCAGGGTCAGCAGATGGTCATAGAGCTGCGCCATGCGCACCGCGCGCTTCGGCTTGTAGGCCCAGACGGAGGGCGCAACGTAATGGATCTTCAGCAGGTCCATGTCCTGCACCGCCTGCACGAGACGGCGATTGAAGCCGGGTGAATCGATCGTGATCAGGCAATCGGGCTGCGCCTGCCGCACCAGGGCCTCCGTCTGCTTCAGCCTGCGGCGGATGGCCAGCGCGCGCGGCAGGACCTCGAACAGCCCCATGACAGACAGGATGGTGATGGGAAACAGGCTCTGCAGCCCCTCCCGCGCCATCTCGTCCCCGCCCACACCGACGAAGCGCACCGTGCCCCCGGACCGGTCACGCAGCGCCCGCATCAGGCGCGCGCCCAGCACGTCCCCCGAAGGCTCCCCCGCCACCAGCATGATCGTCCGGCCCGGCGACTGCTGCACGCTCATGGGGCGTCGCGGTGGATGCCGGTGATGAACAGGCCGGCCCTGTCGGCATCGGCGATGGTCGCCGCCCGGTCCACGATCATTGCCGCCCCCGCCTCCACGGCAATACCGCTCAGTCCGGCGGCGGCGGCCCGGCGCACCGTCTCCCGCCCGATGGTCGGCATGTCGACCCGATGATCCTGCCCCGGCTTGGTCAGCTTCACCAGCACACCACCCGTGCCCTTCACCAGACCGACACAGCGTTCCAGCATCCTGTCGGTACCCTCAGCGGCCTCCACGGCCAGCACCAGCCCGTCGCGCACCACGGCACCCTGACCGATGTCCAGGCCCCCCAGAGCCTCCACGACGACGACTGCACGGGCTATGTCCTGCCGCGCCGCATCATCCGGCATCACCGACCCGAGCGGGCCTGCCTGCACCAGCACGTCGCCCTTGATCTCGTGCGCGCCCACAACGCGGAATCCCTTCTTCTGGAAATAGCCGACCAGCACCTGCAACAGCGCATCATCGCCCTTCCGGGCCGCGGCGATCACCTTCGGCAGCAGGCTGATGCCCGCCAGGTCCGGGCGCAGCCTGGAGAAGTCCGGTCGCGCGACCTTGCCCACCATGCAGACACTGTCGCAGCCACCGCGTTTCAGGGCAGCGAGGATATCGCCGACCCGGTCGAACTGGATGAAGTCATGGGGGTAACGCGCCAGCAGTTCGGGTTCGGTGAACCCGTCGAAAGCCAGCACATGCACACCGATGTCCCTGGCTTCCGCCGCCGCCGCAACATCCCCCGGCACGTCACCGCCACCGGCAATGATGCCTAGCCGTTTGGGCAGGTCGGACATGGGTTACTGCGCCGCCGCCGCATCCTTGCGGGGCGTGCAGAGACCGCGGGAGGAATTGGCCTTCATGAAGCCGATGATGTCATCCACACCGGCTTCGCCCTGGAACAGCTTCTCCGCGTCCGCGACCTTCTCTTCCATCGTGCCCTCCGGCCCGAACAGGAAGCGATAGGCACGGCGGAGCGTGCTGATCTCGTCGCGGCTGAAGTTGCGCCGTTTCAGGCCAACCAGGTTCAGCCCGTCCAGCCGAGCCAGATTACCGCGTGCCAGACCATAGGGAATCACACTGGTGCCAAGCGCCGAAGCGCCGCCCACCATGGCGTGCTTGCCGATCTTCACGAACTGATGCACCGCCGTCATGCCACCGACAATGGCCCAGTCATCGACTTCCACATGCCCGCCCAGCAGCACGTTGTTCACGATGATGACCTGATCCCCGACATGGCAGTCATGGGCGATATGGGCACCGGTCATCAGCAGGCAGCCATTGCCGACCGTGGTCAGCATGCCACCGCCCTCGGTGCCGGGATTGACCGTCACATGTTCGCGGATCGTGCAGTCCTGCCCGATCTCCAGCCGCGACAGTTCGCCCTTGTACTTGGTGTCCTGCGGCGGGTGACCGATGGAGGCGAAGGGGAACACCCGGGTCCGCGCGCCGATGCGGCTGCGCCCCGCGAGTGCAACATGGGAGACCAGTTCCACCCCGTCATCCAGGGTGATCTCGCCTTCAACGACGCAGAAGGGACCGATGCGGACGCCTTCGCCCAGCTTCACGTCATCGCTGACAACCGCGGTTGGATGAATCTCGGCCATTCAGAGCTTTTCCTGGATCATGGCGGCAAAGTCGGCTTCGGCCACCACCTTGTCATCGACATAGCCCGTGCCATGCATCTTCCAGATCATGTCGCCGCGTCCGCGCAGCTTCTCGACATGCACCCGCAGCTGGTCGCCCGGCTCCACCGGACGGCGGAAGCGGCAATTGTCGATGGTCATGAAATAGACCACCTTGCCCTCCATCCCCTTGCCCAGCGTACGCGCGAACAGCACGGCGGACGTCTGCGCCATGCACTCGATGATCAGCACACCGGGCATCACCGGCTTGACCGGGAAGTGGCCGACGAAGTGAGGTTCGTTGATGGTCACGTTCTTGATGCCGACAGCGCTGTGATTCGGCTGGATATCCACGACACGATCGACCATCAGCATCGGATAGCGGTGGGGGATCATCTGCATGATCCGGTTGATATCAACCGGGCCAGCCATGTCATCCACGATGGTCGCATCCGTGTCCGTCATGTATCCGTCCCCTTCTTCGTGCCCAACCGCCGGATGGCGGCGAGCTGACGCCAGAACTCCCGGACCGGTATCGCGGGCTGCCCCAGAACCGCGGCACCGTCAGGCTGGTCATTCATCACGCCGGAAAGCGCACCGATCTTCACGCCATTGCCGATCTTCACATGGCCTGAAACGCCCGCCTGTCCACCCACCTGCACAAACTGGCCGAGCTTGCTTGAACCGGCAATCCCCACCTGCGCCACAATGATCGAACCGTCTCCGATTTCGACATTGTGCGCGATCTGCACCAGATTATCGATCCACACATTGCTGCCGATCCTCGTGTCATGGCCCGACCCGCAGGCGACACAGGAATTGGCACCGATATGGCAGTCATCGCCGACCAGCACCCGCCCCACCTGGGGCACCGCGACATGACGCTGCGGATGCGGCGCGAAGCCGAACCCCCCCGGCCCGATGCGCGCCCCGGACTGCACATGCACACGCGATCCCAGAATGCAGGTCTCCAGCGAGGCATTGGCGTCTATGCGACTGCCTGCACCGATCACGACCCCCGGACCGACCGAGACATTGGCACCAAGCACGACACCTTCGCCGATCTCCGCACCCGCACCCACAACGGCATGAGGTGCAGCCGATACACCTGCGCCCACAATGGCACTGTCGTCGATGAAGGCGGTCGGGTGAATGGCACCATCCGGCTCCGGACCGGGGTAGAGTGCCTGGGACACCATGGCGAAGGCCAGATAGGGATGCGGTGTCGACAGGACGATCGTGGCCGCCGGCGCGCGGTCGGCAAGCTCCGGCGTGATCACGCAGAACTGCGCCCGGGTCTCGGCAAGCGCCGGCAGATACTTGCGGTTGTCGAGGAAGCTCAGGTCACCGTCGCCAGCCTGCTCCAGCGGCAGGGCATCACGGATCTGCATCGACGGGTCCACGCCCTCTGGCACCCTGAACAGCCCGGTCTTCTGCGCCAATTCGCCCAGCGTGAACGGCCCGAGCCGTCGATGAAACCGCGCGTCGGGCATCAGAAACCTTCAGGCCGCCCGACCTTGACCGAGGGAAGCCGCTGGTTCAGTCGGGCGATGATTTCCTTGGTGATGTCCAGGGCACCACTGGTCCAGCTGATGCTGTTGCGATCCAGCACCAGATTGAAGCCGCGTTCCCGCTCCAGTTCCTCGATGATCCCCAGGATCTGCCCCTTCAGCACCTCGACTGCCTGCTGCTGGGTCTGGCCAATCGACTGGCGACGATCCTGCACCATGCGCTGCGCATCGGTATAGCTCTTCTGCAACTCGTTCTTGCGCTGCTCCACGGCGTCGGGTGACAGAATCGCAGCCTGCTGGCGCAATTCGTCCTGCCGCACCTTCAGCGCCTTGTCCTCTGCCTGGATGAGCTGTTGCAGGCTGTCCATATAGCCCTTGATCTGATTTGCGATGCTGATTGCCGCCTTGGATTCACGCAGAATCTGCTGCGAATCCATCGTCGCGATGATTGCGGGCGGCATCGACTGCGCCCGCGCGGCCTGATGACCGCCAACCGTCATGAGCGTGATACAGATCGCGGCAAGCCAGATGGCACGCATGGGTATTTCCTCAATTCTACTCGTTCGCAGGGGAACCAATGATTCTCACGGCAGAAACCAGATGTCCGTTACAGCACAGGTTACCGACCGGCGGCAACCGGAGAGCGTCAGAAGCGCGTACCGAAGCTGAAGCGGAAGGCTTCCGTCTCATCGAGATCGTTGCGCAGGACTGCGCGGGCAACGTCGAACAGCAGCGGCCCGAACGGTGACCGCCAGGTCACACCGACACCTATCGCAAGGCGGGGCGACGGATCATCCTCGACACCGCCATTGGCAACGACACCGAATGCGGAGCCATAGTCGCTGAAGACCCGGCCCGACAAGCCCAGTTCATCGGGCAGGCCAAGCGGGAAGGTCAGCTCCGTCGAGCCCGTGACGAAGAACTCGCCGCCCAGCGCGTCACGCGTTGCCACGTCCCGGGGGCCGACACCACTGGCCGCAAAACCGCGCAGCGTGTCACCACCGACGAAGAAGCGGCGGTTGATGCGGACATCCTTGGCGATGCCGAAGACAGCACCACCACGCACTGTCTGCGACAGTGTCCATTCGTCCGTGACGGGGAAGAACTGCGTGTGCCGCGCCTGGGTCCGCAGATCACGCACCGTACCACCGAAGCCCGCAAGTTCCTGGCCGAAGGTCGACAGGGAACCGTCATGCGGATCAATCGGATCATCCGTCAGGTCCAGCTTCAGCTCGTACCCCAGCGAACTGGTGACGGAGACGCCCTGCTGCTGCTGGATGAACAGCGACGCGGTATTGCCCACGTTCTTGATGTTGTCGCGGCGCAGCTGGTAATTCAGGCTCATCCGCAGCGCTTCGGACAGCGAGAAACCCGTTCTGAGGCGCCCGCCGGAAGTGCTCTGGTCGAACGAGGACTCATCCTGGAAATCGATGTTGGTGTTGAAGATGTCGATACCCGCAGCAATGGGCTTGTCCAGGAAATAGGGTTCGGTGAAACTCAGGTCGACTTCGCGCCGACGCAGGGAGAGGGAGAAGGAAAGCCGCAGGTTCTGCCCCCGCCCCAGCAGGTTGCGTTCGCTGATCGAGACATCGCCGATCACGGCTTCCGTGGTGGAGAAACCGGCACCGACCGAGAGTTCACCCGTCGGCTGTTCCTCGACCTTCACCTTCAGGATTGCCTTGTCGGGGGCTGAACCCTGCTCCGGCGTGATGTCATTGGTCTTGAAGAAGCCGAGCGCGCGGATGCGGCGGTTGGAACGGCTGATCTTCGCGGTATCGAAGGCATCACCCTCGATCAACTGCACCTCACGGCGCACCACCTCGTCGAGTGTTCTGGTATTGCCCTCGATATCCACCCGTTCGACATAGACCCGCGGGCCTTCACGAACCTCATAGGTGATATCGACGGTCCGCTTCTCGCGGTCACGCTGGGTGCGGGGCCGCACATCGACAAATGCGAACCCCCTGCGCCCAAGCTGGAACTGGATGTCGCTGATGGACTTCTCGACCTGCGTGCCATTGTAGATCTCGCCGGTCTCGTCGGTGATCGCCTGACGCAGTTCCTTGGGATCCACGTCCTTCACATCGGCCTTCAGATCGACGGC
>CAXBNO010000219.1:0-6026 GCA_963976775.1 uncultured Kordiimonadales bacterium | reverse complement strand
GTTGGTGTTCATCACCGCGACACCGCCGGTCAGGTTCGGCACGGTCTGGCCATACATGGCCTGACGCACGGCATCGACGTCGGTCGTGCCGGCCTGCTGCACCGCCTGCACCCACATCTTGAAGCCGATGTAGTGTGCTTCCATCGGGTCGTTGGTCACGCGATCCTCGTTGCCGATGTACGCGTGCCACTTGGAGATGAAGGCGTCGTTCTCCGGCGTGTCGATGCTCATGAAGTAGTTCCACGCGGCCAGGTGGCCGACCAGCGGACCGGTGTCGATACCGGCCAGCTCTTCCTCACCAACGGAGAAGGCGACGACCGGAATGTCTTCGGCCTTGATGCCCTGGTTGGCCAGTTCCTTGTAGAACGGCACGTTGGCGTCACCGTTGATGGTCGAGACGACAGCGGTCTTCTTGCCGGCGGACCCGAACTTCTTGATGTCGGCGACGATGGTCTGCCAGTCGGAATGACCGAACGGCGTGTAGTTGATCATGATGTCCTCAGCCGGAACGCCCTTGGCCTTCAGGTAGGATTCCAGGATCTTGTTGGTCGTGCGCGGATAGACATAGTCCGTACCGGCCAGCACCCAGCGCTCCACGCTTTCGGTCTTCATCAGGTAATCCACTGCCGGGATCGCCTGCTGGTTCGGCGCAGCACCGGTATAGAACACGTTGCGGCTGCTTTCCTCGCCTTCGTACTGCACGGGGTAGAACAGCATGCTGTTCAGTTCCTCGAACACCGGCAGCACCGACTTGCGCGAAACGCTGGTCCAGCACCCGAAGACGACCGAGGTGCCATTGACCTCGATCAGCTCCCGTGCCTTCTCGGCGAACAGCGGCCAGTTGGACGCCGGATCGACCACGACGGCCTCAAGCTGCTTGCCCAGCAGGCCACCCTTCTTGTTCTGGTCGTCGATCAGCATCAGCATGACGTCCTTCAGGGTCGTCTCGCTGATCGCCATCGTGCCCGACAGGGAATGCAGGATACCGACCTTGATCGTATCCGCTGCCTGCGCCGCACCGGTCGTCAGACCGATCGCCAGAGCACTCACTGCTGCCAGGGCTTTCACCCTCCCAAATCCAAACATTGTCGTAACCACCTCCTGTAAACGACCCGATTGTCCCGCTTACAATTCCAAGAGATGTGCCAGCGCCCAAAATTTCAGCGACTTTTATTTTTTTCCTTTCAAACCAGTATGATGACCAGGAGAACACCCGCGTTCAGATGGCAGTTGCGAGGCATGGCATAGCCCATATTTCTTGCACATGATTAAAATTACGGCATTTTATCTGATCAATCATAAATGCCTGTTTTTCGTGCATCGCACCATGCCGCACGGTTGTGAGAAACCCTCAGTTCACCACATCCAGGCCCCATAGCGTGATCGCGGGCGACCGGAAACTGCGGGCATGATGCACCTCGATCCGCACCTGACGATCCAGCCGTCGGGGGATGCCCAACCGAAGTGTTCCGGACGCGGTGCGCCATTCGACAATGCGGATCAGATCGCCATCGTCGATGGCCTGCACGACATCGCCCGCGAAGTCGCCTCTCTCGAAGGTGCCGGATGGCGCACCATAGGTGGCGACCAGTTCCGCCAGCACCGCCTGGAAGTCATTCTGCAGGCCGGTCGCGTCTCCGGGGTTCGAGGGATCGACGATCAGGACAGCCTTGCGGAACCGCGCGCCCTTGTGCAGCAGGGCGAGACGCTGGCGCAGTGCAACATTCGCCAGAACAGATGTCTCATAGACGATCAGACCATCTGCCTGTGCCTGGCCGCCGCGCAGACCCGCATCGGTCAGGGTCTGCAGCACGGCCTGCAGGGAACTGTTGGGGGCCAGTCCGGCAAGGTCGAAGACACCACTCTCCTGCGGTACCTCGACAGCGGCGAAGCCCTGCGGCGCCGCCTGCGGGGGATCGAACAGTCCGCTGCCGGGTGCCTTGTCAAAGCTGAAGGTGTAGCGCGCGGCCAGCTTCAGCGGCTGGCTTGCCCGCGCCGCCTCTCTGGCCGTGACACTGAAATCCGCCTCCAGCGCGAAGGCATGGCGGCCCTGTTGCCAGTTGAGGCTGCCATTGAAGCTGTTGGTCACGGTATCGGCCCCCGCGGTCTCGCGGATCTGCTTCGCGAACCGGTAGTTGCCGCGCGCCGACAGGGTGCCCCGTTCGAGACTGGCACCCAGCCCGAGGATCAGTTCGTCACCTTCCGCATTGCCACCGTTGGTGCGACGCCACGACAGGCTGGGGGACAGGGTGCCGACCACATCGCCGTAGGCGAAGCTTCTGTCGATACCGACGGTGGCGGTGCCCGACAGGGTCGGTTCCGCATTCAACGCACGGACCGCCTGCACCTGATAACCGACCCGACCGAACAGATCGTTCGGCAGGGGTGCCGAAATGTTGGCGGACGCCGCATGTGTTGTCGTCCTGACCGTCCCCGCCGCATTCGCCGTCCGGATGACAGAGGCGTCGAAGCTGCCATTCAGCACCGTGCCGAGGCCCGGATCCAACGGGCCAGCCAGATTGAGGCCGGAATTGAAGGTATCCGTATGATTGGCGCGACCAAATCCGTCGCGGTCCCACCTTGCCCGCCCGCGCAATGCCAGCCCGGTATCGAAACGCCAGCCGGCGTTGCCCGACAGGCTGCGTCGGCCTGCGGACACCGCCGCACCGTTCGGGCGGTAATCACTGTCGAACTGGTCGATCCTGACGCTGTAGTCCAGCGGCATGGACCGGTCACGACCCCGAATCTCGCTGAACAGGCCGGCCCCGGTCTCGTCGGGCCGGTTGCCCGCAAGATCATCCCCGAACAGGAACCCGACCTCCCCCTTCCACTCCAGTGACTGGCCTTGCAGGTCAAACGCGCGGTCGGCTGCAACACTGCCGACGGTCTGCACCCGCTCCACCGCCACATTGTTGGCGCCTGCGTCCAGCCGGTTGGTGACCAGATTGAAGGCCAGGTTGCCGCCCCGGCCCTGACTCATCAGCCACGACGCCCCGATCGTCTGGTCATCGTCGAAATCCACTTGCCGGTAGGTCGCCTGATTAATGCCCCAGAACCCGATGATCGAATGCTGCCAGCCGGGCAGGATACCGATGCGGGGCTGCACCTCCACCTGCAGCCCCTTCAGGCTGCGCTGCGACGTGCGTGCGGTGGTCAGCGCGAAGATGTCACCGGCTTCCAGCCTGAACGGCACCGCACCGTCGCCTTTCTCCCACTCCGCCTTCGCGCGCTCCGCCACGAAGCCGTCGAAGTTGCTGCGGAAGGGGTTGTCCACCAGCACGCCGAAGAACTGCCCGCTGAACCGCTCGAACGGCGACACCTGGCGCGACAGGTTCAGGTCAGCCTCCATGAAGCCGAAGGTGGTGCGTTCCGCGAACGGGCTCTGCGCCGGGTCGCCTGCGTCGGAATAGCCTTCCAGCGCCGCCGTCAGGCTGCCGCCGATCTGCCAGTCGCGCAGGATTTCCTGCGCGGTACTGCCGAGCGGAAACAGGGCTGCCGACGCGACGCAGAGCAGCATCCAACCGCTGTATCGTTGCAGCCTCACTCGGCCAGTTCCTCGGTTATGCGCAGAAAGAACTCGTTCTGGCCGCGCAACTGTCGGAACCCCCGCGCCGGGTCATTGAATTCGATCTGTGTATCGGCGGTCAGCGAGACGATGGACGTGATTTCCGTCCGACCGCTCGCTCCGGTGCCCTGAAACTGCTGCACCGTCTGGACACCGCGAATGCCGAGCACCCTGATCTCCGCGTCCTGTGGCACATCCTCGATCATGGAATCGAGCAGGCGCTGGCGATCCTGGAAATCCGGCGCGAGCACATCATCAAGCTGCCCGTCGGCCCAGGCAGCCATCACATCCTCAGCCGCCGCCTTCGCGGCCCGGGCATCGATGACCTGCGGTGTCTCGACCGGCACCGTGCCCTCAGGTGTCGCCTCCGGCGTGGCAATGGCGCGAAACCCGCGAATGTCCTGGGCGGCAGCGGTCGAGGCCAGCAGGCCGCCCAGGATGATGAAAGGAGCCAGTCTCTGCATCACTGCACCACCAGATTGACAACAGTCACCGAGAACTCGGTGAAACCGATGGGGACGAGCGTGAAGGTGCCTTCGACGATCACGCCGTTGTTGGCCTGCAACACGATCCGCACCGTCTGCGCGGCCGCGAACGGGTTGATGAAGACGAACCCACCCGCCGGGTCGATGATCCGCCACACCGGCACGGTGGCATCGGGGAAGATCGTCACCGTCTCGTCCCCCTGCACCGTCAGGTCCAGGGCACCGGGGCTGTACTGAAAGATCAGGAACGCGCCATCGACGCTCTGACCACCGAAGACCTGGCAGTCCAGCGTGACCGGATCGACCACCATGTTGACGAAGCGCAGGTCCGGTGGCGCGGTCGGCGAGAGCTGGCCCTGCACCGTCTGGCCGATACAGGCGTCCAGTCCGGCACCGTTGTTGTTGCCGTTGTCATTGTTGTCGAGGTCATCGACCGCGACCTGCTGCACGATGCCGTTCACGGTCGCATTGTCGATCGGGTCCTCGACATTGAAGGGGTTGTTGCCGTTCTTCGGATCGATGCGGAACAGCTCCACCTTGGTGATCACACGGCGCAGTTCGGTCTTGGTGTTCGCGTCCGGCGGCGGCACCACGTTCAGCTTGTTGAGGATCTGCTGCACCTCATCGCGGCTGAGGGTGTTGAACTGGTCATCCGTGGGCAGGATCGGGCTGTCGTTGCGGCTGTCGCCACTCAGGTCCGCAGCCCCGGCACCGCCGACGGTCAGACCCAGCAACAGGCCGACGACCGCCAGCGCGCGCGTTGTCGCCTGATGGCGCATCACTGTCCTCCCCCCGAGACCCGTACAAGCCTGACGACCAGTGTCGGGAACCGGCCCAGTGTTGCCTCGTTGATGTCCATCTCGACCGCGTTGGCACAGGTGGCGAAGCCGTCGCCGATGGGGGTCAGGCGGGTGGATCCGAACGCGATCCGTCCGAACCCGGCCTCCAGCGACCACTGGCAGGCCAGGTCGAACGGGGTGAGACCGCTGATCCCCGCGATGCTGGCCGTGACCGGATGGGAGACACCCTGGCGATAGATTTCGGGCACCTCCAGGCTGACACGCGGTGTGATCGCCCTGACCTGCGACTGGTTGATGCGCGCCGCTTCCCCGCCCTCCGCATCGACGATGGCCACATGGCGGATGGCCGTGGTGGCGGAGAACTGTCGGCTGGCGACCCAGCCATCCCCATCCCTGGCGAACGTCGCGTCGATATCACCGCCGGAAGTGGCGTAACGCGCGATGTAACGGCTCATGTCCGCCTCGCCTTCCACCAGCAACCGCCAGACAAAGCCATTGGCACCCAGATTGTCGATCACCAGCAGGGCGTCGTTCAGCGTGAAGACAGTCGCATCACCCTGCACGAGCGGTACGCCGGGAACAGGAGACAGATTGGTGGAAGCGGCGGCGCTGCTGCGCAGGAACGGGCGCAGCGCGGCGGACGTCTGCTCCTCCAGCAACCGCGGCCGGACGATGGCAGCCGATTGCCTGCCCTCCACCATCAGCAGGCCACCGCCCTGTGACTGCTGGATACCGAAGGCCGTGGCGACACCCGGGGCAAAGGACCGGCGGCTGCCATCCCGGAACCGGACGTCGAGGCGAATCTCTATCCCCTCCGAATCCTCGATGCGGAACAGGTCGTGGGTGCCGCTGACGAAGTCACCGGAGACGCCTGCGCGCCGACCCACCAGATCGACACCGACAACCGGCGGCGGGCGGAACAGGATGCTCTCCGCCGCCTCGAAAAGAACATCCGTGCCGCGCCGGATCCCCACCTCCAGCGTGACGCTGATTCCCTGCGACCGGAGAATCTGATCCATGGGGGGCGCGATGACGGGGAGCGGCAGCGCGGTTCCGCCTGCCGGAGCCGGCAGACTTCCCCCCGCATATTCGCGCTCCCCGATCAGGGCACGCCATTCGACCGTCATGCCGGACTGCGCGGGCAAGGGGCCGTCGATCAGCAGTTCCGCCACCACC
>CAXBNO010000218.1:0-6029 GCA_963976775.1 uncultured Kordiimonadales bacterium | reverse complement strand
ATCGGCGCCCATGCGCTGCAGCCGGCCCCCGTAGTAGCAGCCGAGCGCGCCCGCGCCCATCACGGCAATCCGCATGGCTCAGGCGCTCTTCTGGAACAGTTCGCGGCCGATCAGCATGCGACGTATCTCCGATGTTCCGGCCCCGATCTCGTAGAGCTTGGCGTCGCGCAGGTAGCGACCGGTGGGATATTCGTTGATGTAGCCATTGCCGCCCAGCGCCTGGATCGCCTCCAGCGCCATCCAGGTTGCCTTCTCCGCCGCATAGAGGATGCAGCCGGCAGCGTCATAGCGTGTGACCTCCCCCCGGTCGCAGGCCCCGGCCACCGAATAGACGTAGGCCCGGCAGGCATTCATGGTGGTGTACATGTCGGCGATCTTGCCCTGCATCAGCTGGAACTCGCCGATGGGAGTGCCGAACTGCTTGCGGTCATGCACATAGGGCATCACCACATCCATGCAGGCCTGCATGATGCCCAGCGGCCCGCCTGCCAGCACGGCGCGCTCATAGTCCAGGCCGGACATCAGCACGCGCGCGCCCTGACCCAGGCCGCCGAGGATATTGTCTTCCGGCACCTCGCAGTCCTCGAACACCAGTTCTCCGGTGTCGGAGCCGCGCATGCCGAGCTTGTCGAGCTTCTGTGCGGTGGAGAAACCCTTCATCCCCTTCTCGATGATGAAGGCGGTGATGCCGCGCGGGCCGGCGTCCGGATCGGTCTTGCCGTAGACCACCAGCGTGTCGGCGGTCGGGCCGTTGGTGATCCAGAACTTGTTGCCGTTCAGGACGTAGCGGTCGCCTTTCTTCTCTGCCCTGAGCTTCAGGCTGACCACGTCCGATCCCGCACCGGGCTCCGACATGGCAAGCGCGCCCAGATGCTCGCCGGAGACCAGCCTGGGCAGGTACTTCTGCCGCTGGGCCTCCGTGCCGTTCAGGCGGATCTGGTTGACGCAGAGGTTGGAGTGCGCGCCATACGACAGGCCGACCGAACCGGAGGCGCGACTGATCTCCTCCATTGCGATGACATGTTCCAGATACCCCAGGCCACTGCCGCCGTATTCCTCCTCCACCGTCATGCCGAGCAGGCCAAGCGCGCCCATCTCCGGCCAGAGATCGCGGGGGAATTCATTGTTGCGGTCGATGTCGGCGGCGCGTGGTGCGATCCGGTCGGCGGAAAAGCCGGAAACCGTGTCGCGGATCATGTCCGCCGTCTCGCCGAGATGGAAGTTCAGGCTGGGGAACTGGTTCGGGATCATGACCCTTGCTCCGGGATCGTTGAATGGCTGCGCCTATCTAACGCGGGGGCAGGCAGTTTGTCACGGGATGAGGTGGAGAGGGATGGAACAGGCCACCAATCCAAACCTCTCAGCTTTCCGCCAGCAGGATCAGCAGGATGGCGCAGACGATGAGCAGGATACCCGCGACCTCGATCTTCTGGACCTTCTCACGGAACCAGAACGCTCCGGCGATGAAGGTGAAGACCAGTTCGACCTGGCCCAGTGCGCGCACATAGGCAGCGTTCTGCAGGGTGAAGGCAGTGAACCAGCAGACCGAACAGGCCATGCCGACCAGCCCGACAGGGGCCGCGCGCCGCCATTCCTTCAGCACCCGGCCCAGTTCGGGGCGGTCGAAGACCAGGAACCAGGCGCCCATCATCACCGTCTGCATCGCCAGCGAGATGGCCAGGGCATAGGCGGCGGCCATGATGAACTCCGGCCCGTCCAGCGCCAGGGCGGCACCGCGATAGAAGACGACGGAAGATCCCAGCAGTACGGCACTCAACAGCCCGATCAGCGTCGCCTTCTCCCCCATGCCGCGCCAGAGACCGCCGAAGGTCAGCCGGGTCTCGGTGAGCGACAGCAGTACCGTACCCGCTGCGCCAACGCCGATCGCGACCGCCGCCAGTGGCCCCACCGTATCCCCCAGCAGGATCGCGCCGAGGATGGCGATCAGCACCACCTCCAGCTTCGAGAAGGTCGTGCCGACGGCAAAGCTGCGGAAGGAGAACATCCACAGCAGGGTCACCGTGAACAGGATCTGCGCCAGCCCACCCAGCGCGCAATAGAGCAGGAACAGCCCGTTCGGCAGTGGCAGGTCGAAGCCGCCAATGTCATGCAGGCCCCAGACATAGAGCAGCGCCAGCGGCAGGGCGTAGATGAAACGCGAATAGGCCGCACCTGCCGTCGACAGCCTGCCCTTGATCGCCTTCTGCAATGCGGAGCGGAGGTTCTGCAGAAAGGCAGCGGCAATGGTGACGGGTATCCAAAGGGCGAGCATGTCCGGTCCTCAACTGTGCAGGGCCGCGTCGACCGCCTGCATGAAGGGGTCGTATACACCGATTTCCCTCAGGTGCGCCGCCGTCTCGCACACATAGTCCGGATTGCGGCCGCTGTGGCCGGCCGCGCCGCGTACCGTCGTCACCGCCGTCTCCAGATCCAGCCGCCCGGCGTACTGCGGATTGGCACGGTCCACCGTATAGGTCAGGGCGGTCACCGGGCGACCATCGGCCAGTCTCAGCCTCACGTCGGTGGCGAGATAGACCGGTGTCACCCGTTCCCGCGCATCCAGATAGTCGCGGACCTCCCGGGCCTGCGCGGCGGCAACCCGATAGGCGATGCCGACACAGGCCCCACCCCGGTCCAGCCCCATCACCAGGCCCGGACTGGCCTGACTGCCGCGATGGTGCCACGACCAGACACAGAGCCTGCGGTGGCGTCCCCGCAACAGCGCCCGCTGCCGGTCCAGGTGATCGAAACCAGGCCGCCACATCAGGCTGCCATAGCCGAATATCCAGAGGTCATCGTCGTGAAGCCGCTCAGACAAGCGTGCCTCCCGCCAGGGCATGGCGGCAGACCTTCTTGGCGACCGTGGGCAGGGCCAGCCGGTCGAGCCGGTCCGGCGGACACCAGATGTCGTCTGCACTGTCGAAGCCGCTCCCGCCGCGCACCGATCCGACCCAGACCTGCATCTCGAAATGGAAATGCGTGAAGGTATGGCGCACGCCACCGTTGAGCGGCGTCCAGTCTGCGGCCACCGGCGCCTGTTCCTCGGCGGCACGGGGTTCCCATGCATTGCCGTCGCGCCATTCGGTTGACGGCGGCATCATCATGCCACCGAGCAGTCCCCTGTCGGGACGGCGCTGAAACAGCACGGCACCGTCTTCTGCCCGCGTCAGCCAGAAGAAGACGGCGTACCGCGTCGGCTTTGCCTTCTTCGCTGCCCTGCGCGGCAGGTCGGCGGCGAGGCCGCGTTCCTGCGCAAGACATGCGCTGGCGATGGGGCAGCGACCGCAGGCCGGACTGCGCGGTGTGCAGATGGTGGCCCCCAGATCCATCAGTGCCTGCGCCATGTCGCCGGGCCGTTCCGGGGTGATCAGGGTCGCGGCGAGACGTTTCAGTTCGGGTTTCACGCCGAGCATGGCCTCTTCCACCGCGAACAGGCGCGCGCTCACCCGCTCGATATTGCCATCTACCGGCATGGTCGGCTGATCGAAGGCAATGGCGGCGATTGCGGCGGCGGTATAGGGACCGATGCCGGGCAGGCCGAGCAGCCCCGCCTCTGTCTCCGGGAACCGTCCCGCATGATCCTGCACCACCGCACGCGCGCATTTCAGCAGGTTGCGCGCCCGGCTGTAATAGCCAAGACCCTGCCAGGCATGCATCACCGCGTCCTGATCGGCGTTGGCCAGATCGGCGACGGTGGGCCAGCGGCTCAGGAAATGTTCGAAATAGGGGATCACGGACTGCACGGTGGTCTGCTGCAGCATGATCTCGCTCAGCCAGACGTGGTAGGGGTCCGGTCGAACACCGGGATCGGCGCGCCACGGCAGGCGGCGACGGTGGCTGTCGTAGTGGGCCAGCAGGTCGGCTATGATGCGACGGGTATCAGGCATGGCTCCGGGAGGGGCAGGTGACAGCAAAGCGACCGGCGGCGGGCACCGACAGCACGGCAGCAGCATTAGGCAGTGGACCACGCCGAGGCAAGGGCGGCTTCCGCCGTGCAGGCGAGGATGTGGCCGCGATCCTGTCGCCGACCTTCCGCAAGCGCGGTTTCGCGCAGACCGACATTGTGCTGCGCTGGCCGGAGATCGTCGGTGCCGCACTGGCCGACCAGTGCCGACCGGAGCGGCTGAACTGGCCCCGCGTGGTGGAGGGGCAGGAACGCGCCGCTGCCGCCGATGGCGCGGTGCTGCACCTCAGCGTCGCGCCGGGCTGGGCCACGGAGATCCAGCATCTGGAGCCGCTGCTGATCGAACGGGTGAACCGGTTCTTCGGCTGGCGGGCGGTGACCGGGATCCGCCTGCGTCAGGTCGTGATCCAGCCCCGGCAGCAGAAACCGTCGCGTAACCTGCGTCCCCTGACCGAATCAGAGCGTGCGGAACTGGATCGTGTGACCGCCGGTATCACCGACCCGGAAACCCGCAAGGCCCTGCGCCGGCTGGGGGCGGCGATCTTCGGTGCGGGTGAAGACACCGCGAAGTGACTGACTCCGATCACCAATCGTCATGATCTGGCCCTATTCTGCACCAAGCTGTCGGAATGGCAGTCTCCGTCTTTTTCGGATTGAGGCTGCGTGCAGGCGGCAGTATGATTTCACAACATGTAGTGGGTAAGAGCAGGCAATGACACTAACCAAGATTCAAGACATCGGCCGGGTCGGAAATGTTTCGCGCCGCAGGTTGCTGGTGACCGGTGGTGTGGCGACCGGGTTGGCCATGAGTGGGCTCATGGTTCCGGGCATCGCGCGGGCGGCGGACTATTCCAAGGGTGACATGGTTCTGGGCGACCCCGATGCCCCGGTGGAGGTGATCGAATATGCCTCCATGACCTGCCCGCACTGCCGCCGGTTTCACGAGGAAATCTATCCGAAGCTGAAGAAGGAATTCGTCGATACGGGCAAGGTCCGCTTCGTGTTCCGTGAATTTCCCCTGGACCGCTATGCGCTGCAGGCCTCGATGCTGGCGCGTTGCGGCGGGGAGCAGAAGTTCTTCGGTTTCATCGACCTGCTGTTCCAGCAGCAGCCGAACTGGACCAGCGCCAGTGACCCAACCGCGGCCCTGCGCCAGATCGGTGTGCTCGGCGGGGTCTCCACGGAGGCCTTTGACGCCTGCATGGCAGACGAGTCGCTGGTGGACATGCTGCTGGCCACGCGGCTGGACGGTCACCAGCGCATGAAGGTGAGCGGCACGCCAAGTGTCTATGTCAATGGCGAGAAGTTCGATGGAGGTCTCGATTTCGAGGCGCTGTCGGATCGGATCGAGAGCGCCCTCTAGGGCCAGGACAGGGGTGGCGCGGCACCAGTGCAGTTCAACAAGCTTCGGCTGACCGGCTTCAAGTCCTTCGTCGAACCGACGGAACTGACCATCGCCCCCGGCATGACCGGGGTGGTGGGACCGAACGGCTGCGGCAAGTCGAACCTGGTCGAGGCGTTGCGCTGGGTGATGGGTGAAACCTCGCCCAAGAACATGCGTGGCGGGGAGATGGACGACGTCATCTTCGCCGGTTCCGCCACCCGGCCTGCCCGCAACCACGCAGAGGTGCAGCTGACGCTGGAGAATCCGTCGGGAAGCCCGGTGCCTGCCGCCTACAGCGACGCGCCGGAGATCACGGTCAGTCGCAGGATCACCCGTGAATCCGGCTCCGACTACAAGCTGAACGGCGGTCACGTGCGGGCGCGGGACGTGCAGTTGCTGTTCGCCGATCTGGCGACCGGCGCGCGTTCCACCGCAATTGTCAGCCAGGGCCGTGTCGGTGCCCTGATCGGCGCGAAACCGTCGGAGCGTCGTTTGCTGCTGGAGGAAGCGGCAGGGATCACCGGCCTGCATTCGCGCCGCCATGAGGCCGAATTGCGCCTGCGCGGGGCGGAGACCAATCTGGAGCGGCTGGACGATGTGACCGGGCAACTGGACACGCAACTCGCGGCGCTGAAACGGCAGGCGCGGCAGGCCAGCCGCTACCGCAACCTGTCGGAACAGATCCGCCGCACGGAAGCGATCATTCATCACCTGCGCTACTCGGCGGCGCTGGAGGCGCTG
>CAXBNO010000217.1:0-6037 GCA_963976775.1 uncultured Kordiimonadales bacterium | reverse complement strand
TCCGGATAGATGATTGTCTGAGTTCTGTGTCGATATTTGGGTTGTATTCTCGATATCCGCGGGCAGAACCTGTATGGACTGGAATGCGCGCTCGTAACCTCGTCCGAGCAACAATTTGATTCTTCATGGTGAGCAGCTGTTTTTCGCCACGACGGCGGGGGTCACATCACCTCGCAGTTGATGGCAGTGACCTGCTCCCCTTTGTGTCCGCGTTTATGAGTTGACGCTGTTCAGGGTTTGAAGTGCTCCCCATCTCTGAATCGCTCCGGGCAGGAACTTCCGGGTGTGGGCTCATGGAGCAATTGTCCCCAACAGGTTGCAGACAGTGACCTGCTGGAGCCTCCCTTGGACACTCTACCGGGGTTTCAGTTCCAGCTGCTTGTTGTAGGCCCTGATGTGGCTCTCCATGCGCCGTCGCGCCACTTCACCATCCTGTGCGATGATTGCATCCAGCACCAGGCGCTCTGCCGCCACCGTGTTCGTCCTGATGCGGGTCGTGACGAACCCCTCAGCCTCCGGGGTCAGGAGGTTGGGTCCGATGATCTGATAGACAGAAGCGAGAATCGGGTTGTGGCTCGCCTTTGAAACAGCGAGATGCCAACGGATGTTGGTGGCCACGAAGCCTGCGGGTTCATTCATCGTCGCGAGCTTCTCGAGGAGGTCCAGCATGAGCCTGATGTCCTCTTCCGTTCGATGCCGGGCGGCCAGTTCCGCCAGTGCCGGCGCGAAGACCTGAATCGTCTCCGCAAGCACCGAAATCGGGACCTTCTTGCCCCGAATGAACATGTCCAGGGACCGCCTGAGCACATCGCCGTCCAGTTGCAGTGCAACACGACCGCTATTACGGCCACGGCGCGTGGAGACAAGTCCCTGCGTCTCAAGCACGCGAAACGCCTCTCGAACCGACCCGCGGCTCAACCCTGACGTCTCGACGAATTCAAGCTCGTTCAGAACGTCGCCGGGCGCGATCGTACCACCCAGGATCTGTTCCCGAAGTGCCTCGGCCAGGGTCTCGAAGCCCTTCTTCGCTTCAATTTTTCCGATGTCGGTCAATTTGCGCCTTTCCGCCAGCTCCGGTTGCGGGATTGCCGCCAGTCGTCGCCGAAAGCACATCCTGCTGCAAGTGCGAAATGCGATGCAGCAAGGCTGAACCCGCCCGCACCAGGGAAATACGCGTTCGGCACCATTAAGATTTAATCATTGGACATTTTAGGCGCCAGGTCTACGATGAGGCGGCTGAATTCGTCTTGGGGAGGGTGTGGTGTCAGCTTCGCAGAGCGAACCGTCCGTCGCGGGAGGCACGGACAGTGGCTGTCGGGCAGAAAGCGACGGGTCACTTTTCGCTGGCATGGATTGCGCCACTTGACCCGCGCAGCCGGGCGTTACCTGGGCGGACTGGCGGCTGCCCTTTCGATGATCGCCGAGATCACGGTGGCGTTGATGATGCTGCACATCGCCTTTGAAGTGACCATGCGTTATGTCTTCGGCATCTCGGTGCCCGGCACCCTCACCATGGTCTCGAAATACTATCTGCCGGCTGTCGTCTTCCTGCCGCTGGCCCTGGCCGAGCGGCGGGGCAATCACATCAGCGTCGAGGTGTTGACCCAACTGATGCCCGGATGGGCCCAGAGAGTGCTGGGAATTGTCGCCTGGCTGATTTCGACGGTCGTTTTCGCAGTGCTGGCCTACCAGACATTTCTGGATGCGCTGAAGAAGACCCGCATCGGTTCGTTCGATCTCGATTCAGGCTACCAGTTCGATACGTGGCCATCATTCTATCTGCTGCCAGTCGGGTTCGGTGCGATCACGCTGGTGCTGATCTACAAGCTGCTGGCAACGGCGTTTCGCGAACCCGACACGTTCACGATTGTCGAAGAGCAGATGCCATCGGAACCAGCCGTACTTCCCTCGCATGGTCGAGGGGCAGGGAAATGACCGGGGCAGAGGTCGGCCTGGGCGGCATCGCTTTACTGTTGGTGTTGATACTGCTGCGTATCCCAATCGGTATCTCGCTCATCACCGTGTCATTCGGTGGCATATGGGTCCTGCTGGGTGCGCGACCGGCATGGGGCATACTTACGGCAATTCCCTATGATTTTGCCTCCAGCTGGGCGCTGACCTCCGTCCCGATGTTCCTGCTGATGGGCTTCTTCTGCTATCAGGCGGGATTGACCACTGGGCTGTTCGACGCGGCCCGCAAGTGGCTGTCGGCGCTGCCCGGCGGTCTGGCCATTGCCTCCATCTTCGGGTCTGCCGGGTTCGCGGCGGTAACAGGATCTTCAGTCGCCTGTGCCGCAGCCATGGGAAAGATCGCCGTCCCGGAAATGCTCCGCTATGGCTACGACAACCGGCTTGCGACGGGCACGGTCGCTGCCGCAGGCACCATCGGCGCCCTGATTCCGCCGTCCATCATCATGATCATCTACGGCATATTCGCCCAGGTGCCGATCACCCAGCTTTTCCTGGGGGGCATCGTGGCCGGGCTGCTGACGGCTGTCGGCTACGTTGCCGTGGTTCTGGTCGTGTCGATGATCCGCCCGGACTTCGCACCGCCGGTGAAGGAGCGTGTCAGCTATGCGGAGCGCATTGCGGCGCTGGGGGAGGTGTGGCCGGTGCTGCTGCTGATCGCGGGTGTTTTCGGCGGGCTGTTCAGCGGCATCTTCACGCCGACCGAAGCCGGCGCGGCGGGCGCACTGCTCTCCGCCGTCATCGCGGCAGTGAAGCGCACCCTGACCTGGACGGCCATCCGCAGCGCCCTCAGCGAAACGGCACGCACCACGGCGGCGATCTTCGTCATTGCCATCGGGGCCAGCCTGCTGACCCGCTTCCTGACCCTGTCGGGGGCGGGCAAGTTCCTTTCCTCCTACGTGATTTCGCTGGGGGCCGACCCGCTGATGCTGATGCTGGGCATTGCCCTGATGTATCTGGTGCTGGGCATGTTCCTGGAGCCGATCGGCGCCATGCTTCTGACCATCCCGATACTGATGCCGGTGATGGACTCGACCGGAATGAGCCTGGTGTGGTTCGGCGTCGTGCTGACCAAGTTCCTCGAGATCGGGATGATTACCCCGCCGATCGGACTCAATGTCTTTGTCATCAAGGGGGTGGTCGGCGATATGGCGACAACCACCCGAATATTCTCCGGCGTTCTCTGGTTCCTCATTGCTGACCTCATCGTGGTCGCTGCACTGATGGCGTTTCCGGGGATCGTCCTTTACCTGCCCAGTCTCATCAACTAGCGACAGGCAGTCTGTGTACGTCAAGAAGCCCAAGAAAGGTCCACTCAACCAGGGGAGAACGACCATGAAACTGACAAGACTCATTGCTTCGACGGCTGTTGCTGCCGGGCTGCTGGCCAGCTCGGCGGGCGCGACAGAACTGAAGGTGTCCAGCATTCTGGCGCCACAGGGCGTGGGCGCCGATGGATACAACTATTTCGCCAGGGAGGTCGAGAAAGCGACCAACGGCGAAGTCACCGTCCAGGTTCTCCATGGCGGCGTGTTGTTGACACCCCTGCAGATGCTGTCGGGGCTGCCCGATGGGGTTGGCGACGTCGGATTCCTGCTGCCGCCCTATTTCGCGGCGGAGTTTCCGGAGTTCAACCTGGTCGCCAACATGGCGATCGTCGGCGATGATGCCCTGGCGATGACCGGGGCGATCCACGAATACATCGTCACCTGCGAGCCATGTCTCGCCGAGCATGCCCGCCACGGACATGTCTATCTCGGTTCCTATTCCGCTACTCCTTACTACGGCCAGGGCCGCAAGGCTTACAGGACGCTGGACGATTTGAGGGGTACCAAGGTCAGGAGCGCGACCGCCGCACAGGGCCGCTGGGCCGAGCATTTCGGCGCGGTGCGCGTGGCAATCTCCGGGACCGAGGCGTTCGAGGCGATCTCGACCGGAACCATCGACGTGACACTCGCGGCGCTGGCGGAGTTCTTCAATCTCAACCTGGCCGAGGTGAATACTCACGTGAACATGTTGCCGGTCGGTGTCTTCAACGGCAACTCGCCCTTCAGCTTCGGCGCGCCGCAGTGGGCCGACCTGACCGACGACCAGCGCGCCGCCATCCTCAAGGTGGCACCCTATGGTGTGGCGACCATCGTCACCGGCTATGTTCGGGATGAAGACCGGGCCAAGGAGGTCGCCAAGGAGCGGGGCATCGTCCTCGTCGAACCTTCCGAGGAACTGAAGAAGGCATCGGAAGCCTATATCGCGACCGACGTGAAGCTTGGTATCGAGGAAGCGGAGCGGACCACCGGGCTTGCTGACGGCCAGGCCAAGGCTGATCGTTATCTCGCGCTGATCGAGAAGTGGAAGAAGCTTACCGCGGAGATCGACCGCGCAGATCCGCAGGCGTTTGGCGACCTGCTCTGGACCGAGATCTGGAGCAAGATCGACCCCAAGACCTACGGCCAGTGACACGTGACCCGGATCGCCCCACCGTCTCGACGAGGGGGCGGTCCGGGATCGTGGACTGATGCGGAAAAGCAGGGAAGCAATCAATTTGACGCTGGACATTCCATATCCGACTGCCCGTGAAGACATCGTCATGCGGGAACTTGTCGACCGTCGTGCGGCGGAGCACCCCGACAGGACGTTCGCCGTGTTCGAGGATGGCAGCACCTGGAGCTATGCGGAATTGCGTGCCAGGGCTGTTCATGTTGCGCGCGGCCTCGCTTCACTTGGTGTGAAGCAGGGCGATCATGTCGTGTCCTGGCAGCCGACGGGCGGCGACGCCATCCTGACATTCATCGGCACTGCCTACCTGGGCGCGGTCTATGTGCCGTTCAACACCGCCTTGTCTGGCTGTCCGACGCCAGGGTTGCGGTGGTCCATTCGGATCTGCTCGACAGATTGAGGGAGGTTGATCGCCACGCCCTTGAAACGGTTGTTGCAGTCGGTGGCCCTGCGCATCCGGTGGACGGTCTGACCGTACTGGACAGCAGTGCCCTGACACCTGGTGAACAGCCGAAGCCCGAGGAGGAAGCGCCCTCGCTGACATGTCCGATCAAGGAATGGGACACCCAGTGCCTGATATTCACTTCGGGTACGACCGGCCCATCGAAGGGCGTGTTGTCGTCCTGCAGGCAGCTCGCGATCAGCGCTGCGGTTCTCTACTACTGGCTCGACGAGACCGACCGGTCTCTCGTCAACCTGCCGATGTTTCATATTTCGGGTACGTCGATGACCACGCGCGCGATCCAGACTTCGGGGTCGATCGCCGTCGTGGAATCCTTCCGTACGGATGAGTTCTGGCCGCTTGTCCGACGCCTGGGCGTGACCTACTCGCTTCTGATGGGGTCGATCGCGACCTTTCTCGCCAAGCGCCAGCCTGATGCGGAGGAACGGGAAACACCGCTGAAGTCCATCCTGCTCGCACCTCTGACCGCGGAATCCATTGCGTTCGCGAAGCGTGTCGGTGTGGACTGGTACACGGTATTCAACATGACCGAAGTGTCGGTGCCGCTGATATCCGCGCGCAATCCGGAGAAGGTCGGAACCTGCGGTCGGCTTCGCAAAGGTGCGGAGGTCCGCATCGTCGATGACAATGACTGCGAGTTGCCGGTCGGACAGGTTGGCGAACTGATAATCCGTGACGACGTGCCGTGGGCACTCAATTCCGGTTACCACAAGAACCCGGAAGCGACAGCAGAGTCATTGCGCAACGGCTGGTTCCATACCGGCGACGCCGTGACCCGGGATGCAGACGGTGACTTCTTCTACGTGGATCGCAAGAAGGATGCGATCCGTCGCCGGGGCGAGAATATCTCGTCCTATGAGGTCGAGATGGAAGTCAGCCGCCACGCAGCGGTTCAGGAGGCAGCGGCCATCGCTGTTCCCTCCGAACTGGGCGAAGACGAAGTCATGGTCGTCGTCATCCCGACCGAAGGAAAGGTCCTGGATCCGGCTGAACTGATCGAGTTCCTGGTGCCGCGCATGCCGCATTTCATGATCCCGAGGTATGTCCGCGTGATCGACGAACTGCCTCGTACCCCGACCATGAAAGTGCGTAAGGCGGTGCTGCGGGACG
>CAXBNO010000216.1:0-6051 GCA_963976775.1 uncultured Kordiimonadales bacterium | reverse complement strand
CCTCCGCATCCAGGTGCTTGCCGCCGATGCGCAGGATCTCGCCATCAATGGTCACCATCTCGATGCCGAGGATGTTGTTGGTGGTCAGCCCGTATTTCAGGCAGTGCACGCCGCCGGAATTCTCCGCCACATTGCCGCCGATGGAACAGGCGATCTGGCTGGAGGGATCGGGGGCGTAATAGAAGCCTTCCCCCTCCACCGCGTGGGTGATGGCCAGGTTGGTGACACCGGGCTGGACCGTGGCGGTGCGGTTGTCGTAATCGATCTCCAGCACCCGGTTGAACTTGCCCAGCCCCAGCAGCACCCCGTCCGCCAGCGGCAGCGCGCCGCCGGAGAGCGAAGTGCCGGAACCGCGCGGCACCACCTTCACGCCCCAGTCCCGGCACAGCGTCAGGATGCGGCTGACCTCTTCCGTGGTCTCGGGCAGCACGGCAATCATCGGCGGCTGGCGATAGGCGGTCAGCCCATCGCTCTCGAATGCCTTGAGAGTTGCCTCATCGACGACGACATGGGCGTGGGGAAGGAAATCACGGAATGCGGCGACCAGGTCGCTCCGGCGCGCAATCGTTGCCTCGTCCGGTTTCGGCATCTGCATGGAACCGCCCCCCGTTCTTCACTGTCGCGCCGGCTTCATCCCGGCCCGCTTGCGCGGGGGCCGCAACGCCGATCACTTTCAGGGCGTTATAGCAGACCGTGCTGGCGCAGGCAGTCATTCAGTGCATCAGGTGCCGTGAAGGTATGGACATGGTAGCCCAGCGTGGCAGCGGCCGTGGTATTGCGCTGGCTGTCATCGACGAACAGCGTCCGTGCAGGATCCAGCCCATGCGTCTGCTGGCAGATTTCGAAGATCCGGGGATCAGGCTTTGCCACCTTCACGCGTCCGGAGACGGTGATGCCGCGGAACCGCGACAGGAACGGCAACCGCTCCTCGGCATGATGGAATGTCTCCGCCGACCAGTTGGTCAGGGCGTAGAGGGGTATGCCACGGGCGTGAAGCGCCTCCAGCAAGGCGACGGAACCGTCGATCGGGCCTTTCATGGTTTCGGGCCAGCGGTGCCAGAAGGCTTCGATCTCTTCCCTGTACCAGGGATGCTGCCCGGCGAGGGCGGCGACATTGTCGGGGAAGGATTCGCCCGCATCGTGGCGCACGTTCCAGGCCCCGTTGCAGACATGCGTCAGGAACCAGTCCATCTCGTGTGGCCGGTTCCGGAAGAGCTTGGTGTAGAGGTGGCGCGGGTTCCAGTCGACCAGCACATTGCCCAGATCGAACAGGACAGTGTCGGGCCGGGCGTTCGCCAGGTCAGTCATGGCCTGCAATCACACCCGGTCCAGTCGTCCCACGCGTGGACAATCAGCCCTGGCGCGCCTTCATGCGCGGATTGCGCTTGTTGATGACGTAGAGCCGACCCTTGCGACGGATCAGGCGATTGTTGCGGTCGCGCGAACGCAGCGACTTCAGCGAATTGACAACTTTCATCGTACTCTCTCAATCCTTGGCGTGCTGGTTCCACAGCGGCCTTCCTGTCGCGACCATGCCCGATCTTCCGGATGGCCGACAGGACGGGAACCTGCCCCCGAAACCCGAGCGCCGGTTGATAAGGGCTGGGGGGGTGGCTGTCAAGCCAGTGGCCGGATTGTTCGTTTCCCCGCAATCAATGCGTCACGGAGATTCAATCCTGTATTCCTCCGTCGCGGGACCTTCCTGCCGCTGTCGGCGTGCGCCGGCTTCGAACAGCCGCTCCAGCCGTCCCCACAGGCCACCGCCGTCGCCCTCCTGCTCTGCGGGTTTCGTCCGGTCATCCCCGAAGCTTAGGAAGCCGCGTTCCGGTGTTGCGGGCAGGGGCCTGGCGGGCAGCCCGCGGTGGGCGGCCAGCATGGTGCTGCGCCAGATCTCCGTCGGCAATCCGGACCCGAAGACATTGCGGGTCGGACTGTCATTGTCGTTGCCGACCCAGACCGCGCCGACCAGGTCCGCCGTATAGCCGACGAACCAGGCGTCGCGATTGTCCTGACTGGTGCCGGTCTTGCCCCCGGCAGGCCGGTCGATGCCGGCCTTGCGTCCGCTGCCCCGCGTGATGACGGCCTGCATCATCCGGTTCATCTCGCCCACGACGCGGGCGCTGAGCGCGCTGCCCAGGCCGTCGCCGTGCCTTTGCCATATCCGGTTCCCGTTGCCATCGTCGATCCGGGTGATCAGGTGCGGCACCACCGCACGGCCCCCGTTCGCCAGCGGTGCGAAGGCACCTGCCATGGCCAGCGGCGTCACCTCGGAGGTGCCGAGAACAATGGAGGGGTTGTCGGGCAGGTCCTCGTTGATCCCGAGCCGGTGCGCCATCTCGATGGCCCTGTCCCAGCCGACTTCGCGCGCCAGCCAGACCGTGCCCGCATTGACCGAGCGCACCAGCGCCTCCGTCAGGGTGATGCGGCCCAGATAGACATCGCGGAAATTGGCCGGTCGCCAGCCGTCGATCTCGATGGGCTCGTCCAGCACCGTGTCCTCGGGGTCGAAGCCCGCTTCCAGCGCCGCGAGGTACAGGAACGGCTTGAAGGCGGAACCCGGTTGGCGGCGTGCCAGGACGGCCCGGTTGTACTGGCTCTGGCCATAGTCGCGACCGCCCACCAGCGCCCGGATCGCGCCGTCCGTCGACAGCACCACGACCGCGCCCTGTCCGACACGCAGCCGCTGACCGTTGCGCCGCAGGCTTTCGCTCAGCGCCGCGGAGGCGGCATCCTGCATCCGCCGGTCGATGGTGGTATGCACGATGACATCGCCGTCCGGCGCGCCGATGAGGTCCCGCACCTCGTCACGGGCGCGGTCGGTGGCATAGCGGATGCCGGTGCCGCGTGGCCGTCCGACCGGAATCGCCGGGGCCGCCAGCACGGCCTCGGCGCGTGCGGCTTCCAGCAGGCCCGCATCCACCATGCTGTTGACCACGATACGCATGCGCGCTTCCGCGCCCTGCGGGTTGCGCGTCGGGTCGTAGCGGCTCGGCGCCTTCAGCAGCCCGGCGATCAGTGCCGCCTCCCGCAGGGTCAGATCGGTTGCCGACTTGGCGAAGTACCGCTCCGCCGCGGCCTCGATGCCATAGGTGCCGGCACCGAAATAGACCCGGTTGAGATACAGCTCCAGAATCTCGTCCTTGCTGAAGCGACTCTCCAGGCCGATGGCGAGCAAGGCCTCCTGCAGCTTGCGTTTCAGGGTCTGTTGCGGACCGAGATAGAGGTTCTTGGCGAGCTGCTGCGTCAGGGTGCTGCCGCCCTGCACCACTCGGCCCGAGGTCAGGTTGATGAAGGCGGCGCGGATGATGCCCAGCGGATCGATGCCGAAATGGCTGTAGAAGCGCCGGTCCTCCGTCGCGATCACGGCGTCCAGGACATGCTGCGGCAGGCGTTCGATCGGCACCGCGCGGGATCCCGGACCGCCATAGATCGCGAGTTCCCTGCCTGCACCGTCAAGGATGGTGACGGTGCCGCCGTTCACGGGTGTGCGCGGTTCCGGCAGATCGTGCAGCAGGATCACCAGCACGACCGCCGCACTGGCCACACCGAGCAGCAGTCCCCATTTCAGAACGCGGCGGATCATGTTGTGGCCCCGCAAGGCGTCATTGCCAACCGCCCTGCCCGGATCAGGTGTCCAGATTCACCACGGTCAGCGCGTTCTCCCGGATGAAATCGCGCCGGGGTTCGACGACGTCACCCATCAGCGTGGAGAAGACCTGGTCCGCATCCTCCAGATGCTCGACACGCACCTGCAGCAGGGTGCGGGCCGCCGGGTCCAGCGTGGTTTCCCAAAGCTGGTCCGGGTTCATCTCGCCCAGACCCTTGTAGCGCTGCACGGACAGGCCGCGACGACCGGCATCCAGCACGCCCTCGAAAAGGCTGGAGGGGCCGTGCACGGCTGTCTCCTTCTCCTTGATCAGCAGGCGGCCGGCCTTGTCATAGAGGGTCTTCAGCTCGGCGCTGGCGTGGGTCAGGTTGCGGGCCTCGCCCGATCCGATCAGTCGGTCGTCGATCAGATAGGCTTCCCGAACGCCGCGCAACTCCCGCTCGAACACCATCGAGCCGTCGTCGGCACGCGTGCCGCTCCAGCCCCGTTCATAGTCGGGCGCAAGTTCATCCAGCCGCGCGGCGACGGTGGCGGCCGCTTCCGCGGCGCTGTCCGGGTCGCCGAAGGACTCCCGGGCCAGCGCCCCGGCGATGGCCATCTGCTCCACGATCCAGTCGGGATACTTCTGGCCCACGGAATCCAGCAGACGACGTACCCGCCGGGCCTCCAGCAGCAGTTCCCTGAGTTCCGCGCCGCCATGCTGCACACCGGCGTGATCGACGAAGACGGCATCGGTCAGGCCGTTGTCCAGCAGGTAATCCTCGTACTGGCGCTCGTCCTTGCGATAGACGAATGACCGGCCCTTGGTGATCTTGAACAGCGGCGGCTGGGCGATATAGAGATGCCCTTTCTCGATCAGCTCCGGCATCTGACGGAAGAAGAAGGTCAGCAGCAGGGTACGGATATGCGCCCCGTCCACGTCGGCGTCCGTCATGATGATGATCTTGTGGTAGCGCAGCTTGGCGATATCGAAGTCTTCGCGCCCGATCCCGGTGCCGAGCGCGGTGATCAGCGCCGTGATCTCCGTCGAGCCGAGCATCTTGTCGAAGCGGGCACGCTCCACGTTGAGGATCTTGCCGCGCAGCGGCAGCACCGCCTGGTTGCGGCGGTGCCGCGCCTGCTTGGCGGAACCACCGGCGGAGTCACCCTCCACCAGGTAGAGTTCGGATTCGGCCGGATCCTTGGACTGGCAGTCGGCCAGCTTGCCCGGCAGGCCGCCGAGGTCGAGGCCGGTGGGCTTGCGGATGGTTTCCCGCGCCTTGCGTGCCGCCTCACGTGCCGCCGCCGCCTGCACGACCTTCTGGATGATGATCTTGGCTTCGCCCGGGTTCTCCTCGAACCACTGGCCCAGCCCGTCGCCGACCAGCTTCTCAACCGGCGGGCGAACCTCGCTGGAGACCAGCTTCTCCTTGGTCTGGGAGGAGAATTTCGGATCCGGCACCTTCACCGACAGCACGCAGGAGAGACCCTCGCGGGCGTCATCACCGATGATCGAGACCTTCTCCTTCTTGGCGATGCCGCTGTTGGCGGCATAGGCGTTGACGTGACGGGTCATGGCGGCGCGGAAGCCTGCCAGATGGGTGCCGCCGTCCTTCTGCGGAATGTTGTTGGTGAAGCAGAGCACGTTCTCGTGGAAGCCGTCGTTCCACTGCAGCGCGGCCTCGACGAGGATACCGTCGCGCTCCGCGCTGACCTTGATCGGCTGGCTGATCAGCGAGGTGCGGTTGCGGTCGATGTACTTCACGAATTCCTCGATGCCGCCCTCGTAGAAGAGCTCGACCTTCTTGGTATCCACGTGGCGCTGATCCTCCAGCGTGATCCGCACGCCGGAGTTCAGGAATGCCAGTTCGCGCAGCCTGTGCTCCAGCACGGCGAACTCGAATTCGATGATCTTGAAGGTCCGGGGGCTGGGCAGGAAGCGCACTGTGGTGCCGCTGCGTCCCGCCGCGTCGCCGCGCACTTCCAGATCGCCCTGCGGCTCGCCGTGGTTGAAGCGCAGGAAATGTTCCTTGCCGTTGCGGCGGATGATCAGGTCCAGCTCCGTCGACAGCGCGTTCACCACCGAGACGCCGACACCATGCAGGCCGCCCGAGACCTTGTAGGAGTTCTGGTCGAACTTTCCGCCTGCATGCAGCTGGGTCATGATCACCTGTGCGGCAGAGACGCCTTCCTCCGCATGGATGTCGACCGGAATGCCGCGTCCGTTGTCGGACACGGTGCAGGAACCATCGGCATTCAGCACCACGGTCACGGTATCGGCGTGCCCGGCCAGTGCCTCGTCAATGGCATTGTCCACCACCTCGAAGACCATGTGGTGCAGACCCGAACCGTCCTCGGTGTCGCCGATGTACATGCCGGGACGCTTGCGCACCGCATCCAGGCCCTTCAGGACCTTGATGGAATCCGCGTCGTAGGCATTCGGCTGCTCGCCGGTCTCGTTCAGT
>CAXBNO010000215.1:0-6057 GCA_963976775.1 uncultured Kordiimonadales bacterium | reverse complement strand
CAGCAGCCCGAGCGCAAGCACGATCATCATGGAGCGCGAGCGGTTCGGGCTGGACGGGCGACCCGGCAGATCCGCCGCCGAGATGATCCGCGCATCGGCCTGCTGGATCTCCTCCTGCTCGCTGGTCTCCTTGAAGCGTGAAAGGAAATTCGTATAGAGCGCCCGCGTGGCTTCCGCTTCGCGTTCGAGCTGCCTCAGTTCGACCGAGGACTGGTCCTGGGTGAACGCGCGCTGTTCGAGCTGGCGCACGCTGCGCTGCAGGGTCTGCTCCCGCGCCGTTGCCACATTCAGCTCGGTACGCAGCGACCGGACAGCCTTCGCGACTTCGCGTTCGATGGCGGCGCGCGTATCGGCGATCTCGGCACGCACGTTCAGGATACGCGGATGCTTCTCCGCATAGCGGGTGGAAAGCTCGGCTTCCTGACGTCGCAGGTCGGCCAGCTCCTGGTTGAGATTCTCGATCAGGGGCGACGAGAGTGACTCGGCCGCGTCCGAAATGCTACCGTCGCTGATCCGACCCGCCACCTGATTGTAGCGCGCCTCGGCTTCTGCCCGGTTGGCGCGCGCAAGCACGAGTTCCGAATTGAGCTGCGTCAGTTGCTGTGATGTCAGTGCGGCACCCTGGCCGGTCCTGTTGCTCTGTCGGGCCTTGAAGGCCTCGACTGCCGCTTCCTTCTGCTCGACCTGGCCTCTCAGGTCTTCCAACCGCTCGCTGAGCCAGGACGACGCCCGCCGCGTCGCCTCGTACTTCGCTTCCAGCTGATCGATGATGTACTGCTCGGCAATTGTGTTCGCGATCAGTTGGGCCTTCCTGGGGTCGGGAGACGAAAATCCGACCCGAAGGGCAACGGTCCCCGGAATCGGACCTGCCGACATGCCGCCGCGCAGGGCACCGACAATCGACCGCTTCAATGCGCGCATCTCGGAATCGGACAGGTCGGCGCGTTCGGTCACTGTTTCGGGCGCGGGGGGCGGACCCAGCAGGCGGTTGGCCAGCGTGCGCGGCAGATAGGCTTCCAGCCCCATCAGCCGGTTGCGGCTGACCTGCGGACGAAGTCTGTAGTTGAAATCCGGATCCGTATCCAGCCTCAGCTTGTCGACCACGCGGTCCAGCAGTTGTGTCGAACGCAGCAGCTCGATCTCGCTGCCGACCGCCGTATTGCCCGTCGACAGGCCCGAAACGACGCTGTCGATATCGACCACGTTGGTCTGCCTGTTGTTGAGCATGATCGTCGCGCTGGTGGAATAGATCGGCGTGATGCGGGACAGCTGATACAACCCCGCCAGAACGAACAGTAATGTCACGCCGGCGATGAGAAACTTCCGTCGCCAGATGATTGACAATATCCGACGCACGTCGATGCTGTCGCTGAGCCGCGATGCCCCAGCAGGCTCGGACCGGACGGAGGGAATGTCTGTACCGAATGTCGTGTTGCTCATGCCCAACCAGATGCCAAGGAGTAAGGAATCACCGAATTTTGCGCGGACCATACCCTTGGGCAGACGGTTTCACAACGCCATGCGTGACGGCGGGAATACAGGCGTGATCGCCATCATGAAGGTCTGCCGCGATCCTGCGGCGGAATGGCATGGGCCAGTGATGCGGAATCCATGACGGTATATCTTTCCAAGGTCCTGCAGACGCTGGTCTTTCCACTCGGCATGTCGATTGCCGTGATGGTCCTGGGGCTGCTGTTTCTGCTGTTCCGGCGCAACCGTGCCGGCACCATTGCGATTGCCGGAGGTCTGACCCTGCTCTGGGTCGCCTCGATCTCGCCGACAGCCGCCTGGCTGACCCGCCTGCTGGAGCAGGACTACCCGCCCAGATCTGTTGCGGACACGCCGCAGTCCGACCTGGCGATCGTGCTCGGCGGCGCGCTCGGCGGCGCGGCGCCGCCCCGGGTTGCCCCCGATCTGGGCGGCGGCATCGACAGGGTCTGGTTCGCGGCACAGCTGTACAGGCAGGGCAGGGTCTCTCGCCTGCTGGTGGTCGGCGGGAATACGCCATGGACGCCGGAAGCACCCTCGGAGGCCAGTTCCATCAGGGACCTGCTGGTGGCATGGGGCGTACCTGCCCGGGATGTCGATATCGAGACCGGCAGCCAGAACACCTGGGAGAACGCATTGGGCGCGCGCCGCGTGATCGGGACGGACGTCTCCGGGCCCGTGCTGCTGATCACATCGGGCACGCACATGCGCCGGGCGCTCGCGACCTTCACCAGGGCAGGCCTGAACGTCATTCCCGCGACGGCAGAGGTCAGCCTCACCGAAGGCGGGCAGTTCACCGCACTCGACCTGATTCCCAACGCCGGTGCCCTGGGCCAGACCACCCTGGCATTCAAGGAACACCTCGGCCTGATTGTCTATCGCCTGCTTGATCGCGCGGAATGACGTCCACCGGCTTCCATGCACCTTCCCTGCTTTGCTTTCACGGACATCGTGACGGCTGCCGCGAACACCGGCATCACGGCATGACGCAAGCTTGACGCGGGGCAGGCCACACCTATAGACAAACCAACCGCTGAACGCGGGTCTCGGAACCCGTCCGCAAGCGGCTGGAAACGGTCTGTCCGGACGGACGGGCCGTATGTCTGAGGGATTCTTTTCGGGATGTGCAGATGAAGCAGCTGGAATGGTTCGTTACCGGCATCGTCATTCTGGCGCTCGCGGTTGTCGGTGTGCTGTACCTGACATCCGGTCGGAGCCCCGAAGAGGTGAGAGTGGCCGAGCGCCAATCGATGATCACATCCGGCATTCGGGCAATGCTTGACGATATGTCGGGTCTGCAGGTCATCACGATGGTGCCCGGCATCCAGGTGGCCACCGGCGAATGGGACTTCCGCGGCAACGCGGAAGCCGATGGACGCACCGAGCCCTTCTACGGTGTCGCACAGCTTGTCTGTGACCGTATCCAGACCAATGCGGGTTGCTGGCGTCTGGTCCGGCTGGACCGCGACGGACGGTCCGTGATCGGCCGGGACGATGTCACGGCACTGCCTTCGGCATCCGCATCAGCCGATACAGGCACTGCGGCGGTGCCACCGGCTGACAACCTGCGCACCGGGACCGCGACGCGGCGCGATCCGGAGCCCACGATCGAATCAGAGACAACGGCCCCCGCCCCTGCGCAACCAGTCACGATCTGGCGGGTGACCGGCGCGACCGTGAACGGCCGGGCAGGTCCCGGAACGTCGTTCCCGATCGTCGCGCGCCTGGGGCAGGAACACCGCCTGCAACGGCTGGAAATGGACGAGGGTTGGGGTCACTACGAAATCCTGGAACCCGCGGCTGACGCCGGGCAGGAGATCTGGGTCTGGGCCGATCTGGTTTCCGAGGCCCAGTGAGGACGCCACGTGGCGGTGATGTCGCGCTGCTGGTCGCGACACTCGCCTTCGTCCTGCTCTCCGTAGTTCCGCTCGGCGGCTACAGGCCCTGGTTCTGGATCCCGCTCTCGCTCGCGGCGGCATTGATCTTCCTGTTCTCCACGGTCTGCGACCTGACGGACCGCCGGTCGGCCATCGAGACAATGGAGCGCCTGCGCTGGCCGATCCTGCTGTTTCTGGCCGTCGCCTCCTGGGGCCTTGTGCAGACCCTCGACGGGCTGCCGGCAATGCTCTGGCATCCGGCCTACGACCGGGTCGAAGCCGCAGGCCGTATCACGCTGGATCAGGACAGGAGCAGCCAGTTCGCCATGCGACTGATCTCCTATGCCATGATCTTCTGGATCGGGTGCAGGCTGGGCCGGTACCAGACATTCGCGAACACGGTGCTGCTGGCCGTTGCCCTGTTCGGCCTGACCTACAATACCTATGGGCTGATGGAATACGCGGCAGGCCACAACGAGATATTCGGCGTGGCGCGTCAAACGCTCGAACCCGTCGCCGCCGCCACGATCGAGAGTCCGAACACCTATGCGTTCTATGCCGGCATGTGCCTGATCTGTGGCATTGCCTGGCTGTTCCGGTCCTATCTGGCTGCCGATGGCAAGACCGCCACCTTCAGCACGGCGGTCGAGCGGACCTTTCGCATCATTGTGCTGCTCTCGATTCCTGTTGGCCTGGTCAGTCTCTGGTTCGCCGGTTCGCGCGCCGGCCTCGCAAACGGTCTGGCAGGCATGGCCGCCCTGCTGGCCCTGGCATTCCTGCCGCCCCTGCTGAGAAAGGCGACCGCCCGCATCCTGCTGGTGATGGCGGTCGCATCCCCCCTGGTGCTGACCTTTGCCATTGCCCAGTTGAGCGGCACAACCGTCGGGACCGAGGGGTTGCTGGAGCGGGCGATGATGTACAGCACGGGCATCGACATGATCCTGTCAGGCCCCCTCGCCGGAACTGGTCTCGGCACCTTCGAGATCGCGGCAGAGCCCTGGAAGTTCGAGGAGCTGTACTTCTATCGCTGGGATTCGGCCCACAATATCTTCATTGAGCACATGGTGGAGATGGGGCCGGTGGTGGCGCTGATGTTCTGGATCGCGCTGGCCCTGCTCGGCCGGCGGCTGTCAGCCGGTTTCATCGAACGGCGGCGTGACAATCACTATGCCGCCCTGGGCCTCGTGCTGTTCGTCATGGCGGCACTGCACAACACCATCGACTATCCGCTGCACCGGCCAGCGGTCGTGTACCTGTTCGTCCTGCTGATCGGTGTCACCTGGGCGCAGAGCTGGTCCACCGCGCCCGGACGTTCGTCCGCCTGATCATCGCCGCGACACATGGGCATCCAGCGAGGCCCGGCTGTTCAGCGCCTCCGGCACGAAACCGGCAGTCATCTTGTAGCGGGCGGAGACTTCCTCCAGTTCCACGGGGCTGATGACGTCGTGAACATCACCGAACCCCTCGGGCGCTCGCTCCTCGACCATCTGCATCACCTGCTCCGGTCCATTGCCACGGTTGGCCAGCACGATGGCGGAGGTCGGGGGCCGGCGTTCCGCATCGAACAGGCGCAACGCCTGCTCCGGCGTTTCGCTCAACGCCAGATGCCGCGCCAGGACCCGGGCATCGATGATGGACTGTGACGCGCCGTTGGAGCCGATGGGATACATCGGATGCGCCGCATCACCGGCCAGCACCACCCGTCCGAAGCACCAGGACGCGACCGGATCGCGATCGACCATCGGGAATTCATAGATCGCCTGCGCGCGGCGGATGATGTCGGGCACCTTCAGCCAGCCGAAATCCCAGTCCATGAAGGCGGGCAGGAACGTGTCGATGCTGCCGGGCCGGTTCCAGTCCTCGCGCGGCCAGGGTGTATCGGTCGGATACCTGATCTCCGCGATCCAGTTGATCAGCGACTTCCCCTGATCATGCAGTTCGCGGCTGACCGGATAGCAGACGAACTTCTGGTCGGCGTGTCCGGCCATCACCATGGACCGGCCCGTCAGGAATGGCTCCCCCACCGTTGTCGCACGCCAGAGGACACAGCCATTCCAGATCGGATCGCCCTCGTCCGGGTAGAACTGTCCCCGCACGGCGGAGTGAATGCCGTCCGCACCGATCAGTATATGCCCTCTGACCGGGTCCGCCGCACTGCCATCGCTGCGGTGGACAAAATGGCCCGTGACCCCTGCATCATCCTGATCCAGGCGGACAAACGCATGATCCGTGCGGATCGCGTCAGCCCCCAGCCGGTCCCGCACGGCCTGCAGCAGGATCATCTGCAGATCGCCCCTGGCCACTGAATACTGCGGCCAGTGGTAGCCTGCATCCAGTCCGCGCGGTTCCTGCCAGATGCGTTGCCCATGCCGGTTCGCATAGATCAGCTCGGCGGTCGGGATTGCCACTCGCGCCAGATCGTCACCCAACCCCAGCTCCGCGAGTTCCCGCACCGCGTGGGGCAGCAGATTGATCCCGACCCCCAGGGCACGCAGTTCCGCCGCTGCCTCGTGGATCGTGCAGTCGATCCCGGCCCTGTGCAGGCTGAGCGCTGCAGTCAGGCCGCAAATGCCGCCACCGACGATGATCACCTTCATCACGCACTCCCCGATCTGCCGACCCTCCCGACGACTGTCAGTCGGCACCATAGACGGCATCGGCGGGAAGCCATCCCGCGCGACCATCGACGCTG
>CAXBNO010000214.1:0-6064 GCA_963976775.1 uncultured Kordiimonadales bacterium | reverse complement strand
CGTCGCCGAATTGCCCACATGGCCCATCGCCACCTGGCTGGACAGGGAAAGTACCGCCATGCCGTTCCTCTCGTTGCGTCGGCCCGTCAGGAAATTATAGTGACCGGCCACAGTTATCGTACTGCCAATCGAGCAGGCAAGAGGGAGAGATACCACATGGCCGCATCCGTCCGCCCCCGCCGCAGTGTGCTTTACATGCCGGGGTCCAACACCCGCGCGATGGAGAAGGCCAAGACCATCGCCGCCGATGCCATCATCCTGGATCTGGAGGATGCGGTCTCGCCGGACGCCAAGGCCACGGCACGGCAGCAGATCGTTGATGCGCTGGCCGGTGGCGGTTATGGCAGCCGCGAGATGATCGTCCGCATCAACGGCCTCGACACCCCCTGGGGTGCCGACGATATGGCGGCCATCGCGAAATCCGGCGCCGACGCCATCCTGGTGCCGAAGATCAATGACGCCCAGACCGTGCAGGGTCTGGTCGCCGCCATGGACAGGGCCGGTGCCCCGGCCGGCATGGCGCTCTGGTGCATGATGGAAACCCCCATCGGCATCCTGAATGCCCAGTCCATCGGCGCGGCCTCCGACCGTGTCGCCGTCTGGGTCATGGGTACAAACGATATCGCCAAGGACACCGGCGCGCACCACACCCCGATGCGCCTGCCCATGGTCACCGCGCTCGGCATCTGCATGCTGGCGGCGCGCGCCTATGGCATCCAGATCCTCGACGGCGTCTACAATGACATCAAGGATGAGGACGGCTTCCGCGACATCTGCCAGCAGGGCCTGGAAATGGGCTTCGACGGCAAGACCCTGATCCACCCCAGTCAGGTCGCCCCCTGCAACGAGGTCTTCTCCCCCACCGAAGCCCAGCTCGAAATGGCCGCCCGCATCGTCGCCGGCTTCGAGGAAGCCCAGCGCGAAGGCAAGGGCGTCGTCACCGTCGACGGCCGCATGATCGAGAACCTGCACGTCGAACAGGCCAAGAAGCAGCTCGCGCTTGCGGCGGCCGTGGCGGAGATGGGGTGAGGGGATGACCTCGACTGATGCATGAACTGCCGGAATCAATTCCAGATGTTGAGGAGTTCCTTGCCCTTGAGCCCGAAGAGATTGGGCTGAAACTGCTCTTTTTCCTGCGAGATAGGCCTGCCAACGAACGGGATATGTTCGATGCTGGAAGCATGGAGAATGAGCTCTTCGAGGCTCGGATCGACCGGCCTCGATACCCACGTGAACGGGCCGCTGTTTGCGGGCTAGCCTTCAGAGAGGCATTTGCTTGGTTGGAGGCTCAGGGAATGATTGTCCCAGCGGAGGGACCAAACGGCTCAAATGGCTGGCGCGTGCTGTCTCGGCGCGCTGAGACCTTTCAGAACCCGGCCGATTTCAAGTCATTCCTTGAAGGGAGGCGGCTGAACAAGGAACTCTTGCATCCAACAATCGTTGATGATGTCTGGATGTCATTCATCCGCAGGCAATATGACATCGCGGTGTTTCAGGCGATGAAGGCCGTTGAAATTGCGGTGCGCGAGGCTGCTGGATTTGATGTCAGTCAGCATGGTGTCCCGATGGTCAGGAACGCTTTCCACAAGGACAATGGCCCGCTTCGCGACCCTGACCAGCAGGAAGCAGAGAGAGAGGCACTGATGCACCTCTTCGCCGGAGCAATCGGTTCCTACAAGAACCCGCACTCGCATCGGGCCGTACCAATGGATGACCCTTCCGAAGCGATGGAGATTGTCTACTTGGCAAGCCATCTGCTCAGGATCGTGGATGCCCGAAGACCTTGATGATGTGATCACCTGACCTGAGTGACAAGTTGAATGCGGTGGGATTTTATCCTACTCTCTTGAGATGCCTCCTGTATCAAAGAGACTGAGATGGCCGAGAAACTGAGCATCACGTTGCCGCCGGAGATGGTGGCCGCAATCAAGAGCCGGGTAGCTTCCGGCGAGTTTGGTTCGACCAGCGAGGTTCTGCGCACCGCGATGCGACAGTGGCTGCGTGGTGAGGAAGAGCAGGAGGCGCGGCTGGATGCGGTTCGGGCGAGAATTCAGCGCTCCCTGGATGATCCCCGCCCCAGCCGTTCGGCGGATGAGGTCTTTGACCGTCTGGAAGCGAAGTACCGCGCGCAGGCCGAGGCTTCTGCGGCCGAATGAAGACGCTGCCTGTTCGCTTCCGACCCGAAGCGGAGGCGGATCTGGATGAGATTGCGCACTACGTGGTCGAGCAAAGCGGATCGATTCAGACCGCGCTGGGATTCCTCGGGCGCATTCGCACCCGTTGCCTGTCCATTGGAGATACGCCTCTGGGTGGAGTGGCGCGGGATGACCTGGCCGCTGGGATCCGGATGGTTCCCTTCGAACGTTCAGCCGTGATCCTCTACCGCATCACGGATGATGCGGTAGAGATTGTCACGATAGCCTATGGCGGGCGGGACCATGAGGCATTGCACCGTCAGTAGTGTCGGCGGACCTCATGTGATCCCTGTTCACGCATACTTCTTCAGTTCGATGCGGCCGATCTGGTTGCGGTGGACCTCGTCGGGGCCATCGAAGATGCGCATGGCGCGGGCGTTGGCGGCGGCGAAGCCGTGGCCGAAGTCGTCGGTCATGCCGGCACCACCATGGGCCTGGATCGAGAAGTCGATCACGCGCTGCAGCATGTTGGGGGCCGCGACCTTGATCATGGCGATCTCCGCCGCCGCTTCCTTGTTGCCGACCCTGTCCATCCGGTCGGCGGCCTTCAGCACCAGCAGGCGGGCCTGGTCGATGCCGATGCGGGCCTCCGCGATCCGTTCCAGGGTCACGGTCTGCTCCGCCAGCGGCTTGCCGAAGGCGGTGCGCTGCTTCACCCGGCGGCACATGCTTTCCAGCGCTACCTCGGCCTGACCGATGGCGCGCATGGCGTGGTGGATGCGGCCCGGGCCGAGCCGCCCCTGCGCGATCTCGAAACCCCGGCCCTCACCCAGCAGGATGTTCTCCGCCGGTACCTCGACATTGTCGAAGGCGACCTCCGCATGGCCGTGCGGCGCGTCGTCATAGCCGAAGGTGGGCAGCCAGCGGACGATGCGGATGCCGGGGGTGTCGCGCGGCACCAGGATCATCGACTGCTGGCGATGGCGCTGCGGATTGTCCGGGTCGGTCTTGCCCATGACAATGAACAGTTCGCACTTCGGATGCAGCGCGCCGGTTGACCACCACTTGCGCCCGTTGATGAGGTATTTCTCGCCCTGCCGCTCGATACGGCATTCGATGTTGGTGGCGTCGGAGGATGCCACCGCAGGCTCCGTCATGGCGAAGCAGGAGCGGATCTCGCCAGCCAGCAGCGGGTCCATCCAGCGGCGCTGCTGTGCCTCCGTGCCATAGCGTTCCAGCGTCTCCATGTTGCCGGTGTCTGGGGCGGCGCAGTTGAAGACTTCCGGCGCCCAGTGGACGCGGCCCATGATCTCGCAGAGCGGCGCATATTCCAGATTGGTCAGGCCCGCGCCATGCCCGGATTCGGGCAGGAACAGGTTCCACAGGCCGGCCTGCTGCGCGGCCTGTTTCAGTTCCTCCATCACCGGAATGACCTTCCAGCGTTCGCCTTCCGCGACCTCCTCAGCGTAACGCGCCTCGTTCGGCTCCACCTGCGTCGCCATGAAGTCCTGCAGCCGGGCCTGCAGGTCCTGCACCTTCTGCGAATGTTCGAAGTTCATCGTCCACGCTCCTTTTTCGCTGTTCGGTTGCCCAGAAGGTGCGCCTGCCAGTATCATCTGTGAAATGCATTGTTTGCATCGGGAATTATGAACCGAATGAATTTGTCACGCGTCGATCTCAACCTGTTCGTGGTCATGGAAGCGATCTATGCGGAGGGCGGCATCACGGCGGCGAGCCGGCGGCTGAACCTGTCGCAACCGGCGGTCAGCCATGCGCTTGGACGGCTGCGGGAGCTGTTCGATGATCCGCTGTTCCAGCGCAGTGGCCGGACCATGACCCCGACACCGCTGGCGCGCCGCATCATCGAACAGGTCCGCACCTCCCTGCACGGCCTGGAGGAGACGCTGGACCGGACGGACGGCTTCGACCCGGCCACGGCCACCAGACGCATCACCATCGCGATGCGGGAGGCGATGCAGGCCGCCATCCTGCCGGTGCTGATGGTGGAGCTGGGGGCCGCTGCGCCCGGTATCGACCTGATGGTGGTCCGCGTTGACCGGCGCGACATCGAACGCGAACTGGCCTCCGGTCGCATCGACCTCAGCGTGGATGTGCCGCTGCCCCTGACCGACAGCATTCACCGGACCCGGCTGGGGCGCGAATGGCTTTCAGTGGTGGTGCGTCAGGGGCATCCGCTGACGCGCGAACCGCTGACGCTGGCGCGCTATCTGGCGCAGCAGCATATCGTCGTTTCCTCCCGCAGCCGGGGCTTGAGCGCGGAGGAGTACGAGCTTTCCCGCCGCAACCTGAAACGCCATGTCCGGATGCGCTGCCAGAACCACCTGGGTGCCTGCGGGGCCGTGCGCCGCACGGACCTGGTGCTGACCATGCCGCAGAGCCACGCGCGGACGCTCAACACCCACTTCGGCAACGAACTGCTGCCGTTCCCCATCGAGACCCCGGCCTATGACACCTATCTGTACTGGCACGCCAATGCCGACCTCGACTCCGCCAACCGCTGGTTCCGGGAGCACTTTCTGGCTGCCGTGCGGACCATCGGCATGACGGGAGGTGTCGACTGAGCGGGAGGCCGGGCGCGGGCCGGATCGGTTCCGTCAACTGACGGAATGGTCTATCCGAACAGCCCCGTCTTGTTGAAGCCGCGGGGGGCCATGCGGCCGGCGCTGGCGCGTCTGGCGAGCCAGTCGGAGAAGTCATCCTCCCGGCCTGTGCGGCCTGACGGGCCGGTCCAGGTGAGGCCGTCGGCGGCGGTGAAGGTCTTCACGTCGGCCATGCCGCCGTCCTTGTAGCGTTGCAGCATGACGCCCTTGCCGCGCCCCATCTCCGGCATCTCGGTCAGCGGGAAGACCAGCAGCTTTCGGTTCCGGCCGATCACCGCCACATGGTCGCCCGTGACCGGAACGAAGGCCTGCGCGGTCTCGCCCTTGCCGAGGTTCAGCACCTGGCGGCCATTGCGGGTGGAGGCCAGCACGTCATCCTCCGCCACCACGAAGCCGCGCCCGGCGGAGGAGGCGATGAGCCGTTTCGCTCCCGGCGTGTGGACCAGCAGATCCACGATCTCCTGATCGTTCGGCAGGTCGATGATCAGGCGGACCGGCTCCCCATGGCCGCGCCCGCCCGGCAGCTTGTCGCACCCCAGCGTGAAGATGCGCCCGTCGGTGGCGAAGACCAGCAGCTTGTCTGTGGTCTGGGCATGGAAGGAGAATCGGCCCTGGTCGCCGTCCTTGTATTTCAGCTCCGTCGTCAGGTCGATGTGGCCCTTGGCGGCGCGGATCCATCCCTTCTCAGAGCAGATGACGGTGATCGGCTCCCGCTCGATCAGCACCTCTGCCGCCGCCTGCGCCAGTTCCTCCGACGGCTCGTCGCCGAAGCCTGTGCGGCGCTGTGCCAGATCAGGCAGCTTCTTCAACTCGGCGCGCAGGGTCCTGACCTGGTCGCCGATCTGCGCCCAGCGCTTCATCTCGTCGCCCAGCAGGTCTTCCAGTTCCGCCTTCTCCAGCGTCAGCGCGTCATGCTCGCTGCGGATCTCCATCTCCTCCAGCTTGCGCAACTGGCGCAGCCGCATGTCCAGGATCGCCTGCGCCTGACGTTCGGTCAGGGTGAAGCGTTTCATCAGGATTTCCTTCGGGCGGTCGTTCTCCCGGATGATGCGGATCACCTCGTCGAGGTTCAGGAAGGCGACGAGATAGCCGCCCAGCACTTCAAGTCGGTCGGCAATCTTCGCCAACCGGTGCCGGGTGCGCCGTTGCAGTACCACGTGCCGGTGGTCCAGCCAGCCCTGCAGCATGTCGTGCAGCGGCATGACGCGCGGGGTGCGGCTGGCGTCCAGCGCGTTCATGTTCAGGTTGAAGCGCACCTCCAGGTCCGTCTGGCGGAACATCTGCTCCATCAGGGCGTCGGCGTCGATG
>CAXBNO010000213.1:0-6069 GCA_963976775.1 uncultured Kordiimonadales bacterium | reverse complement strand
CAGCATGTTGAATCAGAACCTGACCGATTTGGGAATCCCAAATCGATTCAATCAATTGATGGAACGCTCTAGTTCACCGGCATCTCGCGCCTCCTGCAGATGGCTGCGGAAACCCAACCTGTAGCGCTCGCTCATCGCGCTCATGCGCGGCTTCAGTTCCGAATTCGCACTCATCGACTCGACGTAGAGCTGATAGACGGCAATCGCCGCCGGCGAACTGTCCCGGGCACCGGCGAAATGGGCCGAAATCCGGATGAACAGGGCTTCCAGCCCGGTCCTGTCACCGAGTTTCCGCTCGAGACGGCGCTGGAACCAGGCTTCGCTCGTGTCCATGACAGCCTCGAGCAGCCCCAGCTTGGTTCCGAAACGGGCCGCAGGAAGACCGCGGCTGTAGCCAGCAGTGATTCCGACCCTCGCCAGACTGCACCCGGCAGCGCCTTCGGCCGCGATCATTTCCAGCGCTGCGCGGATCATCCGCGTATCCGATTTCGCGCGTCTCTCCGTCTGTGTCCTGCCGTGCGTGATGTTCTGCAATATCGTAACTCATTTACTTGCTAACCAACCAGCAAATAAATGATGAGGCAATTCTCCGCGATGCGCAAGTTTCAGCACGCGGCAAGCGTATCCGGCGCTGCCCGGCAACGGCCTGTCCGATCATTCGCCAGCAGAGGGAAAGCGTTACGTTGCCTTCGGGATCGGACCGTAGGTCAGGCGGAAGCCGACAACTGCCGCGACCAGAAGCGTAACCTGCATCAGCGCGAGCGGCAGCATGGTGCCGTCGTTCAGGACTCCGACAACGACAATGACACCGGCAGCGGTCAGCATCTGCGAAGCACCGAGGAGTGCGGCGCCCGATCCGGCGCGGCCAGGTGCCTCGATCACGACACCGGCGGCGGTGAACGGGGCCATGCCGCCAAGCAACGCAAGGATCAGGAACTCGAGCGCCAGATAGAGGTACTGATGCAGCATACCCGTCTGATAGAGCGCGATCTGCAGCAGCAACGGGACAAGCGAGGCGATGACGAAGTAATGCGCGCCCTGGGGCACGCCGATCGACGCGGCCAGCCGACGGGCGATCAGCAATCCGGTCAGGAAACCGGCCATCACCACACCGACGCTGATACCAAGGCCGAGCGGTCCGGCCTGGCCGTTCGCCAGATCAATGAACGGCGCGTTGGCGATGAAGGTATAGCTCGCGCCATAGGCACAGCAGTGCGTCATCAGGTAGGCGAAATAGCGCCCGTGGACGAACAGGCCGGAATAGGTCCGGGCCATGCGGATCGGGTTCAGCCCGCCCGTCGTCCGCTCCGTCAGCGTCTCGCGAAAGCTCGAGACCACCCAGACGCAGGCGATGCCGGCGACCAGCAGCCCGGCGAGGATCGCGGCCTGCCAGCCGCCATGGGGTATCAGCGCCTCACCTATCAGTGGGCCGCAGATCATCATCGAGCCGCTGGAAATGAACAGCGGCGCCATCATCCGGGCGGTCTGGCGGTCATCGGTGGCGATGTCGCGCACCACTGCACGCGCCAGCACGTACCCGGCACTGGCACCGGCACCCTGGATGATGCGACCGGCGATCAGCGCCCCGATGCCGGGGGCGAGCGCCGCGAGCACCGAGCCGACACCGAACAGCATCAGCCCGCCGATCAGCACCGGCCGTCGTCCGAATGCGTCGGAAAGCGGCCCCATCAGCAGTTGGCCCAGGCCGAATGCCACGGCGAAGCCGGAGATCGCAAGCTGGGCGGTGACGTTGGACGTACCGAACTCCCGGGCAATCCCCGGAAGGCTCGGCACAAGCAGGGAGGTCGACAGGTCACCGACCGCGAACAGCAGCATCAGCAGCGGCAGGATGAGGGGCGTCGTCGCCCGTTCGCCGATTGCAGTCATCGCGCTTCCCCCCCCCTCGCACCAGTCGTTCCCTGACACATAGTGCACCGTGCGCCGCAAATCGATCCAGTGCGGCCAGGCTCAGGCTCCGGTGCAGGGATCGGTTGCATCAAGCATCACCGTATCAGGCTCTCTCCCCTCACCTGCCAGCTCCGCCAGCATCCGGTCAGATGCACCCGCTTCCAGAACCGAGAAAGTGCCTGGGAAATCTTGTCCAAGGTCTTGATATCGATGGTTGCGGGGGCAGGTTGTTCCAAGGCCCTACGCTCGCAATCTCCATCTGAAGTGTGTCAGGTGATGTGCCACCACTTCCGCCAGACTTTGAAGCGCAAGAAAGGAACGCTCCCTTCGCGCAGTCATGCTGGCGAGAACGTTGTAACCAACGCCGTCCCGCCGCACAGCGCGTCGGCCCGGAGATGCGCGTGGGACTCTACGCCATGATCCACAGTGCCCTCGCCTCTCGATAAGGCAGAGGCGGCGACGCCTGTCTCCGTTCGGTATCGGAATTCCACGGCCGACTGGGCGAGGTCACGGAAGAGGCGTGCAGGAAACCGAAGCCCCGGCCGACTGATGGCCCGAAGACGTGCAATTATCGTCCTGCTGCGCAGGGTTCGGATCGCTCTGACAATGCCTCAGGAATGTCCGAGCGACTGGCCGACGGCGATTCTCGAGGCCCCGATGGTGGCGTCCGCCTGAAGCGAACCTTCAGCGGTCCAGATGGGACTTCATGTCCGCGCGATCGAGCAACCGCCGCGTCTCCCGCTCAACCAGCCGCGCCAGCCTGAGGGCGGGGAAACCCATCATGTGCCGCGCCGTCTGGGTGGCCGCGACCTCCTCGTAACTGGCGATCATCCCGTCATTCAGATGACAGATCGAAACGCCCTCGAAGCCGGCGCGCACGCCCTTCGAATCCGGCAAACGCGAATCCCAGCTGAACAGGTACCGGGCATACCCGACGCCGCCCTGCGCCACCGGCTCATGGAAGGTCCAGCGGAAGTTCTCTCCGTCCCGGTGGAAAAAATCCGAGAACAGGCGCGCTATCTCCGCCCTGCCTTCGAACGCTCCATAGAAATCGTCGTTGTATACGCCGTCAGGCGTGAAACAGGCGGCGGCCTCCTCGAAAGCGCCGCGACAGACTGCGTCGCCCATACGCTCGATCAGGTGTCCGAACGACATCATGCTTCCTCCCCAGGAAATGAAGGCGGTAACGATAAGCTGCCTCTTCCAGGCTGTCCATTCGCCGCCCTGCCGACCTTTGCCCAGACCCCAAAAGACAAACACCCCCAAGGCGATGCCTCAGGGGTGCAAGTAACGATGGTTGCGGGGGCACGCAGCCGACGTTACTTGCACGTCGATCACGCTGTCCTTTGACGTGTAGTCTTGATCGACGAGCCGACCGATCACCTGCGGCACTATCCCGTGAACTTCAACGCCTTCATGCGATTCCACTTCTCTCCCGGCCAAGGAAGAACGAGCGGAAAGCCCCTGTTTCAGACGATCCAGTCTTCAGCGGCAGAGCAGGTTTCATCGGGCTGCAAATTCGACGCGAAGGCGAGGAGGTCCTGGCCGGAGGGACAGGTCAGGTTCCGCCTTGAACATCACTCATAGCGGTGGATGACACCTGCATTCGCGAACGTCTCGATCTCGGCCTCGGTCATTTCCAGGCCAGCGAGAACTTCGCCCGTGTGCTCCCCGTGCATCGGAACCGGGCTCGTCACCACCCTTTTCGCACCATCCATGCGCAGCGGCTGGGCAATGTGATTTACCGCTCCGACCGAAGGATGATCGTTCGACATGATGATACCGCTGGCGCGGGTGTGGGGGTGATCCAGCAACTGCTGCAGCGTGTTGAGCGGCGCGGCGGGAACCTTCACCTTCGCCAGTTCCTCGTACCACCAGGTTGCATCGTGCCGGGCGATAGCCCGCTGCACGATGTCCACTGTCTCGACGCGGTTCTCAGCGCGGGCGACGTTGGTCCGGAAGCGGGGATCATCGGCAATGTCCGAGAGACCGGCTACGTCGCAGAAGCGCTGCCATAGCCGATCATTGGCTACACCGATCATGATCGGTCCGTCAGCGGCTTCGAATACCTGGTAGGGGCAGAGCGATTCATGGCTGGAACCGCAACGCACCGGCTGCACCCCCTTCTGCCAGTAGCTGTGGATATTGTAGGCCATCAGTCCGATCGCGCTCTCGAACAGGGACGCCTCCACCCGGCTTCCCGGTGCACCGCCGCGGCGGGCGTAGAGCGCCGCCAGTATGCCGCTCAGGGCATGCATGCCGGTGGTCTGGTCCACCGGCGAGATGGGACTACGGACATGGGGACCACCCTCCTCCCCCGTCAGTGACATGATCCCGCAGAAGGCCTGCAGGATGACGTCATATCCGGGGGCATCCTTCATCGGGCCGCTGCGGCCGAAGCCGGCGATGGAGCAGTAGATGATGTCGGGCTGCACCTTCCTGAGCGCTGCTTCGTCGATGCCGAGCCGCTCCGCGACGCCGGTGCCGAAGCTTTCAATGGCGACATCGGCTGTTGCGGCAAGTCTGTAGGCCAGTTCCCTGCCCTCTTCGGTCTTCAGATCGATGGCCACCGACTTCTTGCCCCGATTCACCGACATGAACACGGCGCCGAGCCCGGGACCGCAGAAAGGCGGCCAGGCGCGCGTGTCGTCGCCGGTCTCCACCGGCTCGATCTTGATCACTTCCGCCCCCATGTCGGCCAGATACTGGGTACAGAGGGGGCCTGCGAGAACCTTGGAAAAATCCAGCACACGTACGCCGGCAAGTGGCTTCTGCATCTAACCCTCCCGTTTCGGCAGTTCGACAGTGGCGGAGGCCACGGCGGTCGTGTCACCCATCTGGTTCTCGACGCTGATCTTCAGATCGACCAGGTACCGCCCGTCCTCGACACGCTTGTCATCGACCGTACCGCGGCACCATGAGGTATCGCCGAAGATGTTGGGGCGCAGCACCTTGGCACCCAGGCTGCGCATGAAGCCCGTATCGCCCATCCAGTTGGTGACCACCTGACCCATCCAGGAAATGCGCTGCGGACCGACATCATAGCCGCCGGGCATGCCCACAGCGCGGGCCATCTTCGCCTCGGCATGGCCACGGGCGGCGCTGTCCTGCGCGCCGGTCTTCGCGTCGCGGAACGCGTCCGCCGGGTGACGCTGGCGATGCCGCTCGGCGCGCTCGTGCGCCTTGTAGGTATGACCGGCACCGGAATACCAGCAGATCATGTCGGTGATGTTCAGCGGTCCCTTCACCAGCGGCTTCGTCGTATCGCCGACCGTGACATCGTCCCACCAGCGGGGCTCGACGCCGCGCACCTCCTCGGCCTCGATGTCGGCGAAGATCCGCGCCAGTTCCTCGTCGGAATAGGTCTGGGTCTCGCGGGGCTTGTACTTCAGGCCGCCCTTGGCGCTTGCGCGGGGAGTCCGCGCCGTATGCCCCAGGGCGCGCGCCACAAGCTCCCCGTCCTGGTTCCAGTAGAGCGACTCTCCGGTCTGCACGATGAATGCAGCCGCATGTCGGCCACGCTTCTCGACTGCATCCAGCAGCTTCGCCGAGACCGTGAAGCGGTCGCCGTGCCGGATCGGGCGGTACCATTCCCAGTCCGTGCCCGCATACATCCACTGGATACCCCGTAGCTTCGGCGCCACGATGGTGCTGTCGATGGTATAGAGGAAACAGCCCGGTGCCTGTCCCGCGCTGTCCGCGCTCTCATGGTCCGGGTCACAGAAGATCGGGTTGTCATCGCCGATTCCCCAGCAGAACTGGCGAACGGCATCGGTCGATGCCTGGGTGTTCCAGATATGGTCGTGGCGGCGCAGTTCGACACCAATCAGACTGCGGGCCTCCTCCAGCGCTCCGGGCCAGAGCGCGGGTGACTGGTCAGTGGTCCGGGCTGTCTCCGTCATGCGGAACTCCTTCGCAAGGGCAAGGGTGTATCAGTCCCGCTCAGGCAATGGTGCCGGATTGCTCCAGCTCCCGCAGTCGCTGCGGATCAATGCCGAGCAGGCCACCGAATACCGTCTGGTTGTGCTCCCCGAGGCGCGGACCACGGGCCGCGGCAGGCGGATCGAGATCGGAGAACAGCCATGGCGGGCGGAACATCGGCACGGGGCCGAGATCGGGAAGGTCGACCGGATCGATCATCTGCCGCGCCTTGAAGTGCGG
>CAXBNO010000212.1:0-6099 GCA_963976775.1 uncultured Kordiimonadales bacterium | reverse complement strand
CGTTCAAGATACATCAGCACCGGCGCGGCTTCATCCGATCCGTCACGCAGCGCCACCAGGTCAACCCGGACCACAGCCGTGCGCCGACCGGAGAGAAGGCTGGAATGCAGCCAGCCCTCTTCCCCCCAGGAATCGCGGATCTCGCGCCAGTTCTCGTGCTCCCCCACGATCTGAACAGGCAGGTTGCTGCGCAGGTAGGTCCAGCGCACCGGATACTTCTCGCCCGGCCCGGCACGCAGGTTGGCCCTGTCGGCCTTGATGGAGACGAATCTCGGCAGGGGCAGCCCGGTCACACTGCCTTCGGTCGCGGCAGGCCCTTCGACCGCCTGACCGGTGGCAGGCGGCAGGAGCAGCACAAGGGCAAGGCACAGCAGTCTTCGCAGGTACATGACCGGAACTATCAACAGGCAATCAGGCAACAGGCAACCGGGGCGACGAATCAACCCGCAGATAATGCCAGCCGGATCACTCCCCGTCGCGCACCCGCTTCGCGACACGACGCAGCAGCCGCCCGGCCACTTCCGCATTGGAGGCCTGCTCCCCGGCCCGTTCGCGCGCAGCCTCCAGGTCGGCACGCAGCAGTGCGCGTTGCCGCAGGGTTTCCTCGCCCGCCTTGCGTGCGGCGGTCTTCGCCCGCGGCAGCACTTCCTGCTGCGCGACATTGACCGCACGGGCACGCAGCTCGGGATTGCTGGCGATACGTCGCGCCGCCTCCATCAGGATAGTTCGCACGATGGGCATTGTGACCTTCCTGCAATACGGTCAGACCATGAATCATCATATGGTGACGGATTGCAATCCAGGAAGATTGCGCCTCGCCGGTCCACATGCCAGAGAGACCTGCGTGATGGCGGTTCAATCCGGTGAGACCATCGCCATATGATGCTGATGCCCGATGCCGGAGCAGAACGGGAATGAACGCCAGACGCCCAGGGGGAATCATCTGTTGCTGATGTATGGAATGGTGGCCCTCGGCCTCGTGCTGCTTCTGGTCGGCGGTGAGGCGCTGGTGCGCGCCGCCGTCGCACTTGCCGACCGGCTGGGTGTCTCCCGGCTGGTGATCGGTCTGACAGTCGTTGCCTTCGGAACATCCGCGCCGGAACTTCTGGTCTGCGTTCAGGCGGCGCTGGAGAACGCGCCGGGCATCGCCATCGGCAACGTCATCGGGTCGAACATTGCCAACGTGCTGCTGGTGGTCGGACTGCCGGCCCTGATCGCCCCGTTCCTCTGCGAGCGTGGCGTGATGAAGCGGGAAGGTGTGGCGATGGTGGCCGCGTCCGCGCTGGTCATCCTGATCGCCTGGTTCGACGGCATTCGGTTCTGGCCGGGATTGCTGCTGGTGCTGCTGCTCGTCGGATTCCTGTTCAATGCCTACCGCCAGGCACGCCGCGACGGTATCGAGCGCCTCACCGATGAGGTCGACGAACTCGGCGAAGGCGTGCCCGGCAATCCGCTGATCATCTTCGCCATGATGGCAGTCGGGGTCGCGGGGCTGGTGGCCGGTTCGCACCTGCTGGTGGACGGCGCCAGAGACATCGCCCGGTCCGCCGGCGTATCGGAGGAAGTCATCGGCGTGACACTGGTTGCCCTCGGCACATCGCTGCCGGAACTGGCGACATCCACCGTTGCCGCATTCCGGCGTCACGGCGATGTCGCCATCGGCAATGTGCTCGGCTCCAACATCTTCAACATTCTCGGCATCCTGGGCATCACTGCCATGGTCAGCCACATACCGGTGCCGCAGCAGATGCTGGACTTCGATCTCTGGGTGATGCTGGGTGCGGCGCTGCTGCTGTTCCCGTTCGCGTTCGCACGCATTCCGGTCGGACGGGTCGCGGGTGCCATTTTCCTGCTCGCCTATGCGGGTTACGTGATCGCCCAGTTCCATGGCGTCTCGGGCATGCCGGTCAGCAAGCTCGCAGGGCTCTGATCATGCGCGACAATGCCCCCTCGACCGTTGGTGCCTCGGCGGCGCTGATCACGGGTGGCGCGGTCCGCATCGGGCGGGCAATCGCCCTGCAGCTCGCCGCCAGTGGCACGGACGTGGCCATTCACTACCGGAAGTCGGCGGAAGCGGCCGAACAGACTGCGGCGGAGATCCGGGCGCACGGCGTGCGGTCCGTGACGGTGGCGGCGGACCTGACGGACAGCACCGCGACCGCCGACCTGCTGCCCAGAGCTGCAATTGCGCTCGGTCGGCCCATCGACCTGCTGGTGAACAATGCGTCCCTGTTCGAGAACGATTCGATCCGGTCCCTGACAGCGGACAGCCTGGATGCCCACCTCGCCGTCAATCTGAAGGCGCCGCTGCTGCTCGCCCAGGCCTTTGCCAGGGCACTGCCGGAGGGTCGTGGTGGCAACATCATCAACATCATCGATCAGAGGGTCTGGAAACCGACGCCCTGGTTCACGTCCTATACCGTCTCCAAGGCCGGGCTGCTGTCCCTGACCCAGACCCTGGCGATGGCACTGGCGCCCAGGATCAGGGTCAACGGTATCGGCCCCGGGCCGGTGCTGGCGAACGAGCGGCAGACGGCGGAACAGTTCGAAAGGCAGTGGCAGTCAACCCTGCTGCAACGCGGTGCCGAGCCGGACGAGATCGCTGCCGCCGTGACCTTCCTGCTCAATGCACCCGCGATGACCGGGCAGATGCTCGCGCTGGACGGTGGCCAGTTCCTGCCATGGCCACCGCTGACCGGAGATGTTGCAGACCTGGACGGGTGACGGACGCCACAGGAAAGTCACAGGCAAATTCATCCAGACCTGTTTTCGCGGGTTGACTCCCGCAATTCGATTTGCACAGGGGCAGGGGTGGAGGTGCACAAACCCCGGAAACACAAGGAAATTCCCCCTGTATTTGCTGAAATGCCAAAAAATTTCAATGTATTCAATGCGTTGAGTATATTGCACAAAAAATGGGCAGCGTAACGAAACCGTAATGATTACGGGCGACTAGGCCTGCTGTCTGGAATTGACCAACAAGGTTATCCACAAGACTCGTGGAGCATTTTCCCGTCAATGTTCCTGACCTTTCCGTCTGCCTGAATCGGGGGTGGTCAATCCCCGGGCAATGACCGCGCCATCGTGCAGATCAGGTCCCAGGCGGCATCGACATGGCGCTGTACGGTCCGGGTCTGACCGATCGAAATGCGAATGGCATAGCGTCCGTTGACCCGGTTGGGCGTGAAATAGGCATCGCCGGAATCGTTGAGGGCATGCAACAGACGCTCGTTCAGGACATCGCAGGCATCTTCGCACGCACCGTCCGGCCGGAAGCGAAAGTTGATCAGGGAGAGCACCCGTGGTGCCACCAGTTCGAAATCCGGCGCGGCCGCAATTACCTTCTCCAGCCCCTCCGCCATGGAAATATGGTTGCGCAGGATCTGCTGCAACCGCTCGACACCATAGCTGCGCAGCACGAACCAGAGCTTCAGTGCCCGGAACCGCCGCCCCAGTGGCACGCCCCAGTCCCGGTAATCGATCACCTGCCGCCCCTCCCGGCTCTGCAGGAAGGCGGCATCAATGGCGAAGGTGCGGATCAGGGCTTCCGGATCGCGGACATAGTGTGCGGCGCAATCGAAGTTGGTCAGCAGCCACTTGTGCGGATTGAAGACCAGGCTGTCGACCCGGCCCTGCCCCTCCAGCATCCAGCGATGCTCCGGCAGGATCAGGGCCGAGCCCGCCCAGGCAGCATCCACGTGGAAGAAGATGTCATGGCGTGCACAGACCTCGCCAATGGCCGCCAGCGGATCCACTGCGCCGACACCGGTGGCCCCAAGGGAGGCAACGACACAGGCGGGACGGATCCCTGCCGCAAGGTCAGCCCGGATCGCAGCCTCCAGCGCCTCCGGACGCATGGCGAACTGCGCATCGGTGGCGATCTTGCGGACGTTGCGGCGACCATAGCCCGCGATCTTGGCGCCCTTCTCCGTCGCCGTATGGGTCTGGTCGGAGCAATAGACCGCCAGCGGTACAGCACCTGCCAGCCCGTTCTCGTTGGCGTCGCCGCCGGTCACCCGTTCCCGCGCGGTCAGCAGGGCGCAGAGAATCGCGCCGGAGGCCGAGTCCTGAATAACTCCGTGAAACCCTTCATCCAGACCGATCATCCGGCGCACCCAGTCCAGCACCCGGGTCTCCATCTCCGTCGCGGCGGGGGAGGTCTGCCACAGCATGCACTGGGCACCGATGGTGGCCGTCAGCATCTCCGCAAGCACCGAGGGCGGGCTGGAATTGGCGGGGAAATAGGCGAAGAAGCTGGGATGCTGCCAATGGGTGATGCCGGGCATGATGTCCCGGTCGAAATCCGCCATGATCGCGCTGATCGGCTCCCCGTGCTCCGGTGCCGCGCGGGGCAGGGTGGCATCGACATCACCCGGTGCCGTCTGCGCCCGGACCGGCAGATCCTCCACCCTGTCCATGTAGTCGGCCATCCAGTCCACCATCTGATGGGCGTGGCTGCGGAATTCGTCTATATCCATGGCAATGTCCGGCACCGTGCTGTGATCGTCGGGGAGACAACTTGACATGCGCGCCGACGATGCGAAATAGCGTGTGCCAACCGGATGCAAGGGAGCGGGACCATGGCCGAGACAATTCACACGAAGGTTCTGATCATCGGCTCCGGCCCGGCAGGCTGCACCGCCGCCGTCTATGCCGCCCGCGCCGGACTGGAACCGGTCATGGTGCATGGCATCCAGCCAGGCGGTCAGTTGACCATCACCACGGATGTGGAGAACTACCCCGGCTTTGCGGAAGTCATCCAGGGCCCCTGGCTGATGCAGCAGATGGAGCAGCAAGCGGCCCATGTCGGGACCCGGATGATCAATGACATCATCACCGAAGTCGACCTGAGCCGTCGCCCCTTCGTGGCCCGGGGCGACAATGGCGACACCTATATCGGCGAGACGCTGATCATCTCCACCGGTGCCTCGGCCCGCTGGCTGGGGCTGGAGAGCGAGCAGAAGTACCAGGGCTTCGGGGTTTCCGCCTGCGCCACCTGCGACGGCTTCTTCTATCGCGGCAAGGAAGTCTGCGTCATCGGAGGCGGCAACACGGCGGCGGAGGAAGCCCTGTTCCTGACCAACTTTGCCACGAAGGTCTGGCTGGTGCATCGCCGTGACCAGCTGAAGGCGGAGAAGATCCTGCAGGACCGGGTCCTGAAGCATCCGAAGATCGAGTGCGTCTGGGACCATGTCCTGGAGGAAGTGCTGGGCGAACAGGACCCGCCGGGCGTCAGCGCCGTGCGGCTGCGCCACGTCGCGACCGGAAACGTCCGCGAGATCCCCGTGCACGGCGTCTTCATCGCCATCGGCCACGATCCCAATACCGGGCTCTTCAGGGATCAGGTTGCAATGGATTCAGAGGGTTATGTCATCACCGCCCCGGACTCCACGGCGACCAGCATTGCCGGTGTCTTTGCCGCCGGCGACGTTCAGGACAAGACCTATCGCCAAGCCGTCACGGCCGCCGGAACCGGGTGCATGGCGGCGCTCGAAGCAGAGAAGTTCGTCGCCGCAAACGAGCTGGCGGAAGCCGCCGAATAGCAACGCAAGGCGGTCCGAGAGCGAATCTTCCTGATTTTGCTTGTCGATTCCGCCCGGAAGGATATTTTCCCACCATGGATTGGGACAAGTTGCGCATATTTCACACGGTCGCCGAGGCCGGAAGCTTCACTCACGCGGGTGACCTGCTGAACCTCAGCCAGTCGGCTGTCAGCCGTCAGGTCAGTGCCCTGGAGGAAAGCCTGCGCACGACCCTGTTCCGCCGCCATGCCCGTGGCCTGATACTGACGGAGCAGGGCGAACTGCTCTATCAGACCGCCCGGGACGTGTTTGCCAAGCTGGCAATGGCAGAGGCGATGCTGACCGACGCGAAGGAAAAGCCGCGCGGCGAACTGAAGGTCTCGACGACCATCGGGCTTGGCTCGACCTGGCTGACCCCGCGCATCCGCGAGTTCATCGAGGCCTATCCGGACATCAGCGTCAACATGATGCTGACCGACGGCGAGGTGGACCTGACGATGCGGGAGGCGGACATCGCCATCCGGCTCTGGCCGCCGACCCAGCCCGATCTGGTGCAGCGGAAGCTGATGACGGTGAA
>CAXBNO010000211.1:0-6114 GCA_963976775.1 uncultured Kordiimonadales bacterium | reverse complement strand
GCCGAGAGTGGTAATTGGCAATACACACTTGTCATGCCGAACGGCACCGTGGCAGGCGTGACCAACGGTGCAGGCGACGCGAATGTCGAATTCTGCATCGGCTGTCATGCCGCTGTCGGCGATACGCAGGACCACATGATGTTCCTGCCCGAGCCGCTACGGGTCGGTAACTGATCATTCGTCCTCTCGCCGTTCACGCGGCGGGAGGATGCTTGCCTGGACGGTTGCCCGTTGTGTCCGGCAGATATTCAAGGGGAGTGCGCCTGATATGCTCATCGTTCGGCTGCTGGCAGCCGTGATACTGGTATCGATATCCATTCCGTCGGGAACCGCTACCGCAGCGGCGGATCTGGCGGCAGGCAAGAAGGTCTTCAGGAAGTGCGCTGCCTGCCATGCAGTGGGGAAGGACGATGGCCACCGTATCGGTCCGAACCTGCATGGTCTGTTCGGTCGCAAGGCTGGCTCGGCCGAGGGGTTCCGTTATTCGAAGGCCATGACCAATTCGAACGTGATCTGGTCCGAAGAGACGCTTGAGCGATACCTGGCCGGCCCGAAGTCCTTCATCCCGGGCAACAGGATGCCCTTTCCAGGTTTGCCGAAGGCGACAGACCGGCGTGACGTCATCTCTTTCCTGAAGAGCGCAGCGCAATAGACGGGCTTCCTGTCCGGCACTCCGGTGTTCCCTGATATCCTCCGGCGAGGGCCCGGCGTTTCCCGCCAGGCGGAATGACGATGGTTTGCGCTGGATCAATTCGGCGCCGCCCCATCCGTGCATGATGCGCGATGTCTGCCTTGCCAATCAGGAGAATCCCATGGCGTCCATTTCATCCATCGTCCGCAAGCACATCGATGCCGCAGCCGCCGAAGCGGCAGAGACCGGCTACTCACGCGAAGAGGTCGCGCGCTCGATGCTTTCCTTCGTCCTGAACATCTACAGGGAAACCCGTTCGGTAGACGAGATCGCGGCGGAGCTGCGGCACGAGATCGACAATCTGGACCCGGATGCCGAACACGCCTTCATGCGCCCCTGATGCCGCAGGGTTTTCTCCGCCCGGCTGAACCGGCGCTGGAAACATGCTGTCGGGAGATGTAACAAGTTCCTTCATGACAGATTCTTGACGCTATTCGGGGGCTTGGCCGGTGAAGACTGATTGGGACTACAGCGATCTTGCAGATGCCTACCTGAAGCGGCCGGATTATGCCGACACGGCAATCGATGCCATGCTGCGCCTTGCGGATGTCGGCGCAGGGGCAAGGGTGTGCGACGTCGGTGCGGGTGTTGCCCATCTGACGATCAAGCTTGCCGAGCGCGGGCTCAAGGTCGATTCGGTGGAGCCGAACGATGCCATGCGCGCCAACGGTATCAAGCGCACCAGCGCGATGGCCGATGTGCGCTGGTTCGAGGGCACCGGGGAGGCGACCGGGATGGATGCCGGGGCCTATGACCTGGTCACATTCGGCAGCTCCTTCAATGTCTGCGACCGGCCAAGGGCACTGGCGGAGACCAGACGCATTCTGGTGCCGGGTGGCTGGTTTGCCTGCATGTGGAACCACCGTGAACTGGATGATCCGATCCAGTCCCGGATTGAAGGGATCATCCGTGACGGTGTGCCGGGCTATGGCTATGGCACCCGGCGGGAAGACCAGACCAATGTGATCGAGGCCTCTGGCCTGTTCAGCAGTGTCGTGACGGTGTCCGGCAAGGTGGTGCATGAACAGTCGAAGGTCGATTGTGTCGAGGCCTGGCGGTCCCATGCCACACTGGAGCGGCAGGCGGGCGAGAGGTTCCACGACGTCGTCAATGCCATCGAAGCCTGTCTTGATGGCCTGCCGGGGTCATCGATCATGGTGCCCTATCGCACCAACATCTGGGTCGCGCAGTTGAGCTGACCGGGCAGATGCTGCATTTCTCCACCAAGGCGGAAACGCTGGAAACGCTCCGCGGGGACCTGACCACGGCATCGATTGCGCCCCAGGTCCATTTCACGGTGGTGGAGTGGCAGCAGAACCGGTCCGCGATCCTGGAGACCCTTTCCGGTCAGTTGGGCCCCGTTGCGGTCATCGTGCGTTCCAGTTGCGGCCGCGAGGATGGTGAACAGGCTTCGAATGCCGGTGCCTTTCTATCGCTGCTGGATGTTGCCCATGATGACCGGGCCGCCGCGATCGACGAGGTGGTGGCGGCCTATGGTGCGGTGGACGCGAGCGATCAGGTGCTGGTGCAGCCCATGCTGCGCCACGTTGTCCGGTCCGGCGTGGCCTTCTCCCATGATCCGAGCACGGCCGCCCCCTACCGCATCATCAACTGGGTCGAGGGCACCGACACCACGGCAGTTACCGGCGGCAAGCATGTGCGTACCTGGCAGCAGGCGGCATGGTCGAAAGTCGAACCGCCCGCCGAACTGGAGCCGGTGCTGATCCTGCTCGACGACATGCTGCTGCGCTCCGGTGGTCGCCCGGTGGATCTGGAGTTCGCCGTCACCCGTGAAAAGGGCGCGGGAGAGAGGCTGTGGCTGTTGCAGGCGCGGCCCCTGATCCTCGATCGGCCGGCCCAGGACCCGCTGGAACAGGCGCGTCTGCTGGGTCATGCGGCGGAGCTGGTGGAACGCGGCATGCGCCCGCATCCGTTCGTGAAGGGAGCCAGGACCGTCTTTGGTGTCATGCCTGACTGGAATCCGGCTGAGATCATCGGACTGCGGCCCCGACCGCTGGCCCTGTCCCTCTATCGCGATCTCGTGACGGATTCGATCTGGGCCTATCAGCGCCACAACTACGGCTACCGCAACCTGCGCAGTTGCCCGCTGATGCTGCACTTCCACGGCTTGCCGTACATTGATGTGCGGCTGTCCTTCAACTCCTTCGTGCCCGCCGCGCTGGATGATGCCATCGCCGGGCGGCTGGTCGATCACTATGTCTCGCGTCTGCTGGCGGAGCCGACCCTGCATGACCGGATCGAGTTCGAGATCGTGCTGTCCTGCTATTCCCTCGACATCGCGGACCGCACGCGGGCGCTGCGGGAAGCCGGGTTCAATGAGACCGAGACCGGTCAGATCGCCGATGCGCTGCGTGACCTGACGAACGGGATCATTGACCCGGAAAAGGGATTGTGGCGCACCGATGCGGCCAAGCTGGAGACGCTGGAGCGGCGGCGGGAAGAGCTTCTGGCCGCGGACACAAGTCCCGTGGATCGCATCTACTGGCTGCTGGAAGACACCAAGCGCTATGGCACCCTGCCGTTCGCGGGCCTTGCACGGGCAGGGTTCGTCGCGGTCCAGCTGTTGCGGTCGCTGGAGAAGGTCGGAGTCTTCACGCCGGAGGACACGGACGCCTTCCTGCAATCGACCTCCACCGTGACCAGCCAGATGGCGGCGGACCGCTCCCGACTGTCGCGCCCGGTATTCCTGCAGAAGTACGGGCACCTGCGACCCGGCACCTATGACATCCTTTCCCTTCGCTACGACGAGGCACCGGACCTCTATTTCAACTGGTCGGAACGGCCTGAAGCGGTCGATGCGGCACGTCCCTTCAGCATCAGCCTGCCACAGATGAGGGAAATCGGGCGTCTGCTGGACGCGCATGGTCTGCAGATCGACCCGGTGGGCCTGTTCAATTTCCTGCAGGCCGGAATCGAATTGCGGGAACAGGCGAAATTTGCCTTCACGCGGAACCTGTCCGACATCCTGTCCCTGCTGCAGGACTTCGGTGAGAGCCATGGCTTCAGCCGTGATGACCTTTCCTATTGCGACATCACGACGATCAAGGAGCTGCAGATCGCGGCGCTGGGGCCGAAGGAAGTGCTGGCCCGCAGCATCGAGGGCGGACGTGCGCGCTATGCGGAGACGCTGACGCTGTCGCTGCCACCCCTGATCCAGCGACCGGAGGATGTCTGGGGCTTCGAGTATCCTGCCATCAATCCGAACTTCATCACCCGCAGGCAGGTTACGGCGGAGGTCGGCGATCTGGAGCAGCGGGACGCGCTGGCCGGATGCATCGTCTGCATCCCCAATGCCGACCCCGGCTACGACTGGCTGTTCTCCCGCGGGATTGCCGGTCTCGTCACCGCCTGGGGCGGCGCGAACTCGCACATGGCCATTCGCGCCGGTGAACTGGGGCTGCCAGCCGTCATCGGCGCGGGTGAGGTCAATTTCGAGAAGTGGTCGACCGCGCATCGCCTGCATATCGACTGCGCGGGGAAACTGGTCGAGATCATCGCATGAGCCGACAGCCTGTCATCGCCGTTACCCAGCGTATCGACGATTACCCGGACCGGGGGGAGCGCAGGGACGCCCTGGACCAGGCATTGATTCACTGGCTGGCGGACGCGGGATTCACCGGCCTGCCGGTGGCGAATTCCTGGACAGGTGAGCAACTGGACGACTGGCTGGCGATGGTCGATCCGGTTGGTGTGGTCCTTTCCGGTGGTAACGACATCGGGTCCTGTGCGGACCGGGACGCGGTCGAACGCCATCTCATCGCCTGGGCGCTGGACCGTCAACGCCCCCTTCTGGGCATCTGCCGTGGCATGCAGATGCTGGCCGTGGCGGCGGGCGGGCAGTTGAAACAGGTTTCAGGCCATGTCCGGACCCGGCATCAGCTCGCCGCCCCGTTCGGTGAAGTGAACAGCTATCACGACAGCACGCTGGCCGGATGCCCCGCCGGATATGCCGTGCTGGCCAGATCGGCGGATGGCGAGATCGAGGCCATGCAGCACGCGACCCACCCGATTGTCGGCTGGATGTGGCATCCGGAACGGGAGAGACCGTTCGATCAGGGGCATCTGGAACTGGCACGGGCACATTTTCATCAGACAGCAGTGGGGACGCCGTGATGCGCGCCATCATCCTGGCCGCCGGTCGCGGCAGCCGCATGCAGACACTGACGGAGGAGCAGCCGAAGTGCCTGACCGAGCTGCATGGCAAGCCGCTGCTGGCGCGACAGATCGAGGCCCTGCGGGGTGGCGGCATCAGCGAAATCGGCATCGTCACGGGCTACAGGCGCGAGAAGCTGCAGCCGTTCGGGCTGGTCGAGTTCCACAATCCGCTCTGGCAGACCACCAACATGGTCTCTTCGCTTGCCGCCGCCGACAGCTGGCTCGTCGATGGGCCATGCATCGTCAGCTATTCGGACATCTTCTATGAACCCTCCGCCGTCGAACTGCTGCGCGCCAGCACGGCGGATATCGCGATCACCCATGACCCCGACTGGCTGGAGGTCTGGAGCAGGCGGTTCGATGATCCGCTGGAGGACGCGGAGACATTCCGGCTGGACGGTGATCGCGTGATCGAGATCGGCAACCGGCCGCAGACAGTCTCGGAGGTCGAGGGCCAGTACATGGGCCTGCTGCGTTTCACGCCGACGGGTTGGGCCGAAGTGCAGCGCATTCGGGCGGAACTGCCGGAGGCGGAACGGAACCGCACCCACATGACCGGCTTGCTTGGCCGTATCATTGCAGCCGGTCGCGTGCCTGTGCGGGCACTTGCCTATCGTGATGGCTGGGGGGAGATCGACACGGCGACGGACCTGGAGAGTTACCAGTAGGTCGCGCTCATTTCCGCAGCAACGACAGGACCCGCGCGGTCAGTTCGTCAATGCCCACTCCGGATTCCCAGCGCAGGTGCAGATCGGGTGCGACGGGAAAGTCCACGGCGACATCCAGTCCGGAAACATCGGTGATCTCGCCCGCGTCGAACCGGCGATAGATCCCCTTTGGATCGCGCCGCCTCAGTTCCTCCAGCGGCACGTCCAGAAAGATCTCGGTGTATCCGCACAGGTGCTGCCGGTTCCAGTCCTGAACCTCGCGGTAGAGGGAGATGGTCGCGATGACGACCGTCAGACCCTGACTGCTCAACATGCGGCACAACCGGCCATAGCGCAGGGCCAGGTCGAGCCGCGCGTCGCGCGTGTGACTTGCTGGTGCCGTCGCTGTCGGCCCGAAGACGGCACGCAATTCGTCTCCGTCCAGCAACACGACATGTTCCCCTGCCTGCCGCAGTCCATCCGCGACAGGCCCGGCGAGGGTCGACTTGCCTGCACCGGACAGGCCGGTGATCCAGATCGTGCGACCGGCCTTCATGCCGTGGGGTCACGGTCGAGGCGAAGATGGGCCAGCGGGCGCCG
>CAXBNO010000210.1:0-6122 GCA_963976775.1 uncultured Kordiimonadales bacterium | reverse complement strand
GCCAGGGTCACGCGACCCAGCGCCGAACGTATCGCCTCGTTGACCCGGTTCCAGTTGCCACGCATGCCGCACAGGCTTTCCACGTTGCAGCTGTCATCGGCACCGTCGACGCAGGCGGTCAGCGCGATGGGGCCATCCAGTGCCTGCACGATCTCCGCGATCGAGATCTGTTCCGGCGTCCGCTCGACGACGTAGCCACCCTGCGCCCCGCGCACGGAACGCAGCAGACCGGCACGGGCCAGGGACTTCAGAACCTTGGCCACGGTCGGTTGCGGCACGCCGGTCTCATCGGAAAGCCGGGTGGCGGTGAACAGCACATCTGCCGTCGCGGTTTCGCTGATCTGACCCATGTGGACCATCATCACCACCGCGTAATCAGTCAGTTTGCTCAAGCGCATCATCTGTCCGTTTGCCCCTGTGCAATGAAACAGGACTTCAATGGTCCTCTATCTATCGGAAGCCGGCGATAAATCAAGACCGAAACGGTACGGATTGATCTGTTTCAGGCTGCGGCGCGCGCCTGCTGTTTCGCCAGACCACGGCGGAAATCATCCAGGGTGATGATGCGGTCGATGTTGCCGTCGGCGTCCAGGATCTCGTAGACGACGCCGTCCACGGCGGTCATCTGCAGCAGGATCGTGGCACCGTTCTCACCGCCGCCCTCGATATGCGTCTCGTCGCCATTGTTGGTTCCGAAACCGGCGGAAACGCGGGATGTATGCGGATCACCATGGCCGATCACCGGTTCGAACAGCCGGTGCTCCCCCTCGATCACCAGCGTCTTGGTCGGCCCGACATGCCGGTGCGGCACACATTCCGCGTGCGGATCGAACTTCATCAGCATGTCCACGACCTGCGTGCGGTCATCCACCGACAGCAGGTGATAATACAGACCCTCGAACCCCGCGAAGGGCCGCCACGGGATGTCGCCGTTTCCGAATTCTGTGGTGTCTGCCATGCGTCTGATCCTCCCCCAGGGCATGCTGGTGTGCCCCTGATCTTGCCGCATGGGCCGTCCCCGATGCAACGGGGCAGAAATCACCAATGCTGGTCTTGTATGAATGCCGGTTTTCTTGCGCTGTGGTAGAATAGGCCGCACTTCATCAGTCAGAACGGGGGTCAGAATGGCTGGTTACGGCGACGTGCCGAATATTTCATCTGAAGAATTGTTCAGGAAATTCAAGATTCCCAAATGGTTCCGGGAATACGAGATTCGACTGGAATGGGAGAACTATGCCGAGAAGTCGCCAGCCGATCCGGTCGCGTTCGGCGGCACGATCGAGCGAGCCTATTTCCGCAAGGGCGAGACCTGCTTTGTTCAACTGACGATCAAGGTCGCCCGCTTCCGGCAGGTGTTCCGCACCGGGACCGTGGTGCAATACCTCTATATCCGGCAGAACGCGGTCGCGCGCCTGCTGCTGAAGCTGTCGAAGTCCGGAATGAAGCAGCTCAACAAGACTGTTGGCGGAAGCATCGGTCCCAACAAGAAGGAGATCCTGACAGTTGGTCTCGAACTGCTCTCCATATTCCGGGGCACGCCGTTGGGGTCCCTGCTGGCCGAACTGATCAAGGCGGACGACGCCCTGGGCCTGCTGAAGCAGATCGAGGAGATCGCCGACCTGGTCGAGAAGAACCGGAAGGAACTCACCGCCCTGCTCGGCGTGACCAGGATCAAGCTCAGCGAGACACCGGATGTGACGGAACTCGTCAGTCTGATCCGGACTGATCCCCTGATCAGGACGCTGGTCCGCGAAATCCCCTGCGACGACTGGATCCGGAAACTGGATGACGGCGTCATCGGAAAGCGCGATGAGCCGCTGGACGATATGGACATCCGACCGGGGCAGACGCCGGAGGGCTTGCTCGAGGACCTGGCGAAGAGGGCGCAGGGCTTGAAGTTCTGAGTGCTTTGGGCGTCAGTTCACTTCCCGCCGGGTGGGGAGCGGGCCGATGCTGCTATCAGACAGGGGACCGATCTAGCTCTTTGAACCCTTCGCCGTCTGCTGGATCGCCTCGATCAGGCGCTGGCGGATGCGGTCGTGGCGGGTGGGGTCGTCGATCTTCAGGCCGAACATGTCGCGGACATAGAACACGTCCACGGCGCGCTCGCCATAGGTGGCGATGCGGGCGCGGCCGACGTTCAGGGACAGGTTGAACAGCGCCCAGGCGACATCATGGATGAAGCCGGGGCGGTCGCGGCCATTGACCTCGATCACCGTCCAGGTGTTGGAGATATTGTTGTCGATCAGGACCACCGGCTCGACCTTGAAGACCCGGGTGCGCTCCGCATAGCCCGGCTTGCGGCCGGCGATGACACCGCGTGGCCTGACCTCGCCCGCCAGCGTCCGGGTGACGGCCTCACGCAGCTTGTCCAGCCGCTGCGGGTCGGACAGGGCGTTCTCGTCCATGTCCTGCACGATGAAGGTATCCACCGCCATGCCGTCATGGGTGGTGGAGATGCGGGCATCGACGATATTGACGCGGGCGACGGCCATGGCACCGGCGATACGGCTGAACAGGCCCGGATGATCGGCGGCATAGACCAGGATCTCCGTCATGGCCTTGAACTGGTCGGAGCGGGTGGCGATGGCCAACTGTTCCTTGCCCTGGTCCGCCTTGCGCATGACCTCGGCGTGCCATGCCTGGGTGTCGGTATCGATGCCGAGCCAGTAGCCGTCGTAGAAGCGCTCCGTATGTGCCTCCAGGCTTTCCGCCGACCAGGTGTTGAGGACCTCGGCCAGCGCTTCCTTCGCCGCCGCCACCCGCTGCTTCGGGCCCTTGGCGCGCATGTCGCCGGACAGGGCCTCCTCGGCCCGGTAGTAGAGATCGCGCAGCAACTGCCCCTTCCAGCCGTTCCAGACCCCGGGGCCGACGGCACGGATGTCAGCGACGGTCAGGACCAGCAGCAGCCGCAGCCGTTCCGGGCTCTGCACATGGCCGACGAAGTCCTGGATGGTCTTGGGGTCGGAGAGATCGCGCTTGAAGGCGGTGGCCGACATCAGCAGATGCGCGCGCACCAGCCAGGCGACCATTTCCGTCTCGCCCGCACTGAATCCCATGCGCTTGCAGAGCTTCAGGGCGACCTTCTCGCCCAGGATCGAGTGATCGCCGCCGCGCCCCTTGGCGATATCGTGCAGGAAAACCGCCATGTAGAGCACTTCACGCGAGAGCACCTGATGCACGATCTCGTGGCTCAGCGGATGGTCCTCCGCCAGTTCCCCCTGCTCGATCTTCCAGACCAGCCCGACCGCGCGCAGCGTGTGCTCGTCCACGGTGTAGTGGTGGTACATGTCGTGCTGTGTCTGCGCCACCACCCGACCGAAGTCGGTGATGAACTGGCCGAGGATACCGGCCTCGCTCATCCGGCGGAGGTGCGTCTCCGGGTCCTTCCTGGAGGTCATGATGTCCAGGAAGCAGCGGTTGGCCGCCGGATCATTGCGGACCGCGCGATTGATCTTCTTGCGGTGGCGACGCAGCAGCCGGTGGGCATCGGGGTGAATGTCCAGATCGTTCGCCTGTGCCACCTGGAAGATGCGCAGCATGGCTGCGGGATCCTCGGCGAACATCTCATCGTCCCCGACGTTCAGCCAGCTTCCTTCCGCCACGAAACCGTCGATCTGTTTCGTGCGCAGGCCGAAGCGCGGCAGGCGGAACAGCGGCTTCTTCTGGTTCTCCGCCTCGATCGAGGAGCAGATGACCCGCGTCAGGTCACCGATGTCCCGCGCCACCAGGTAGTAATGCTTCATGAAGCGCTCGATCGCCTGCGCACCCGCGTGATCGGTATAGCCGAGGCGGGCCGCCAGTTCGGTCTGCACATCGAAGGTCAGGCGTTCTTCGGGCCGGTTGGTCAGCAGGTGCAGGTGAAAGCGTACCGACCAGAGGAAACGCTCCGCCTTGACGAAGCGCCGGTACTCGGCGGCGGTCATGATGCCCTGTTCCACCAGGTCACCGACGTCGGCCACCCGATAGACGTACTTGGCAATCCAGGTCAGGGTGTGCAGGTCGCGCATCCCGCCCTTGCCTTCCTTCAGGTTGGGCTCGTTGACGTAGCGCGAGTCGCCGAAGCGCTGATGCCGCTCATCGCGCTCCGCCAGTTTCATTTCCACATATTCGGTGCCGCTGCCCTGCATCACGTCCTTGCCGAACCGCCGTTGCAGTTCCAGGAACAGGCTCTGGTCACCGAAGATGAAACGGGCTTCCAGCAGCGCGGTGCGGATGGTCGTGTCCTGCTTCGACAGGCGGATGCAGTCGTCGATGGTGCGCGTCGAGTGACCGACCTTCAGCTTCAGGTCCCACAGCATGTAGAGCATGTATTCGATCATGCTCTCCGACCAGGCGGTCTGCTTGTAAGGCAGCAGGAACAGCAGATCGACGTCCGAATGCGGCGCCATCTGGCCCCGTCCGTAGCCCCCGACCGCGACGACGGACATCTGTTCGCCGTCGGTCGGATTTGCCGCGTGAAACACGTCGTTCAGGGCATGGTCGTAGAGCAGCCGGATGATCTGATCGACCAGAAACGCCATCGCCCGCGCCGACTGGTCGCCCGCCTCCCCGTCCACGAAACGCTGCTCGATCGCCGCGCGGCCTTCCTCAATCGCCGCACGCAGTTCGGCGAAGACGGCATTGCGCAGATCCGGCCCCTGCTTCTCGGCGAGGCCGGCGATGCGGGTGCCCACGGCCCGGCGGTCAATGATCTGTCGGCGATTGCGAACCTGTTCCATGCGTCGCAACATACAGCAACATTCATGCAGACCAAATGACTGCGAACCGGGGAGGGTGAGCCATGTCGATGACGCTGAACGAGGGGTTGAAGCTGGGGTTCATGGCGCGCATGGCGACGCGCGCCGATGCCATCGCGGTGGTGCAACTGGCGGAGGACAACGGCTTCGACTCGCTGTGGCTGGGCGACCACCTGGTCTTCGCGGTACCGATCCTCGATCCGCTGATCCAGCTCGCGCAGGCCGCCGCCCTGTCGGACCGGCTGACCGTGGCAACCGGAGTCTACCTGCTGGCACTGCGCCATCCCACCCCGACGGCCAAGATGGCGGCGACGCTGGACCACATCTCCGGCGGGCGTTTCATCTTCGGCACCGGTGTCGGGGGCGAGTTCCCGGGCGAGTTCGCTGCCGCCGGGGTGCCGCACAAGGAACGCGGCTCCCGTACCTCCGAATCCATCGAGGTGATCCGCAAGCTCTGGTCGGGAGAGGAGATCACCCACAAGGGCCGACACTTCGACTTGCCGCCGACGCGGATGCTGCCCGCCCCGGTGCAGGCCGGTGGTCCGCCGATCTGGGTCGGTGGACGGTCACCTGCGGCGCTGCGCCGGGCGGCCACCCTGTCAGATGGCTGGATTTCCTATGTCGTGACGCCGGAGATGTTCGCCGAGTCGCTGGCCACCATCCAGGCCAACATGGCGGAGGCCGGGCGCAGCGTTGAAGGCTTCGGCACCGGACACCTGCTGTTCTTCCGCATCGACGATGATTTCGACACCGCCTGGGACAAGGCGACCGACCACCTGTCGACCCGCTACGCCATGGATTTCAGGAAGCCCGCCAGGCGCTACGCCGCGCTGGGCACGCCGGAGCAGGTGGCCGAGAGCGTGCGCAAGTTCCACGCGGCGGGCGTCCGCCACCTGGTGCTGGACCACACCGGTCCGCTGGATGAAAGCAACGCCCAGCTTCAGCGCTTCGCGACGGAGGTAAAGCCACTGCTGGCGGACCTGCTGTGAGGTGAGCAGGAAACGGAGAGCGTCACCGCCCCGCGATCCGCACCGCCCCCAGGATCGGGCCGAAGCCATCTGCCTGGACGATGACGGCGCAGCCGTCGCGGCCCTCGGCCCAGATGGCCAGCATGTCGATCGGCAGGCTGAGGGCGGACCGGCCGTCCCAGGTGCCGATGCGCTCCATCTTCCGGACCACGTTGTGGTAGGCGAGCGTCTTGCCCCGGTTCTCTCCACGCTGGATTTCGACATCGTGGCGATCATCGAAGGCGACAAGCCAGATGGTGGCGGGCGTTTCGAGATCGGCGGGCGCCAGTTCAACCACCCACTGGCCCTTGCCGGAGCCCTTGCGGGTCGCGACGTTCACCATCGGGCGGCTGGCCGTGGCCTCGATCGCGGCCTC
>CAXBNO010000209.1:0-6141 GCA_963976775.1 uncultured Kordiimonadales bacterium | reverse complement strand
CGACGTTCTGTCGCTGGGGGTGCATCGCATCTGGAAGGACCGCTTCGTCACCGATCTGCGCCCCCGGGCAGGGGAGAAGGTGCTGGACCTGGCCGGTGGCACCGGCGACATCGCCCGGCTGGTTCACCGCCGCACCGATGGCGCGGCCCATGTCACGCTGTGCGACATCAATCCCTCCATGGTGCAGGTCGGGCGCGACCGGCTGCTGGACCAGGGTCTGTTCCGGGGCATCGACTGGACCGTGGGCGACGCGGAGGCGCTGCCGTTCCGGGACGCGCAGTTCGACGCGGTGACCATTGCCTTCGGCATCCGCAACGTGACCCGTATCGACCTGGCACTGCGGGAGATCCGCCGTGTGCTGCGACCGGGCGGCCGTTTCTTCTGCCTCGAATTCTCCACCGTCTCGGCGGCGGCGCTGAAGCCGCTCTATGACGCCTGGTCGTTCCAGGCGATGCCGCGCATCGGCAAGATGATCGCCGACGACCCGGAGGCCTATCAGTATCTGGCAGAGAGCATCCGCCGCTTTCCCGCACCGGATGACTTCGCGGCCATGATCAGCGATGCGGGGCTGCGAAGGGTGGGTTTCGACGCCCTGACCGGGGGAATCGCCGCCATCCATCGCGGCTGGCGAATCTAGCGGATGATCAGACGCCTGACCTATGTCGCGCGGCTGGTCTTCATTGCGCGGACCCTGCAGAAGCATGACGCCCTGTTCCCGCTGGAGAGGCTGGACGCACCGCCTTTCGTGCTGCGGCTGGCGCGGCTGTTTGCGGGCCGGTCGCGGCGCAACCGGGACCGGCGACCGGGGGAGCGACTGGCTGCGGCGCTGGAGGATCTGGGGCCGTCCTTCATCAAGCTGGGGCAGGCACTCTCCGTCCGTGCAGACCTGCTGGGCGAGGACATTGCCGAAGATCTGGGGCGGCTGCGCGACCGGCTGCCCGAATTTAGCTTCGATGAAGCCCGCCAGACCATCGAAAGCGAACTGGAAGGCTCGCTGGAGGAGCTGTTCGTCGACTTCGGGCGCAAGCCCGTTGCTGCCGCCTCCATTGCCCAGGTCCACTTCGCGACCGTCGCCACCCCCGACGGCCCCGCCAAGGTCGCGGTCAAGGTGCTGCGACCCGGCATCGAGGAAAAGCTGCAGCAGGACATGGACCTGTTCTTCTGGCTCGCCCGGATTGCGGAGCGCGCTGACCCGAAGCTGAAACGGCTCCGTCCGGTGGACATCGTGCGCACCCTGCAGCAGTCCGTGGCGCTGGAGATGGACCTGCGGCTCGAGGCTGCTGCCGCCGACGAGATGGGGGAGGTGTTTCAGCAGGATCCGGACTTCCGCACCCCGCTGATCGACTGGGAACGGACGGCAGGTCGCGTCATGACCATGGAACGGATCGAATCCGTGCCCATCGGTGACAATGCGGCGCTGGATGCTGCCGGGATCGACCGCCCGGCGCTGGCGGAACGCGTCATCCGCATCTTCCTGCGGCAGAGCCTGGCGCATGGATTCTTTCACGCCGACATGCACCAGGGAAATCTGTTCGTCGATCCGGATGGCACCGTGGTGGCGGTGGATTACGGCATCATGGGGCGGCTGGACCACCGGACGCGGCTGTTCATGGCGGAGATGCTGGGGTCCTTCATCGCCGGGGATTATCGCCGCGCGGCGGAGGTGCATATTGCCGCCGGCTATGTGCCGCCGGAGACCTCCGTCGATCTGTTCGCGCAGGCCTGCCGCTCCATCGGTGCGCCGATCCGGGGCAAGCCGGTCAGCGAGATCTCCATCGGGCGGCTGATGGCACAGCTTTTCCGGGTGACCGAGACCTTCGCCATGGAGACCCGTACCGAGCTGCTGCTGCTGCAGAAGACCATGGTGACGGTGGAGGGGGTATCGCGCGGCATTGATCCCGACATCAACTTCTGGAGCGCCTCGCAGCCGGTGATCGAGGGCTGGGCGCGGGACAATCTGGGGCCGGAGGCGCGGATTGCCGGGTTCATCACCGACACGCTGGACATCGTGGAGAAGGTGCCGCGCCTGCTGGAGCGGGCAGAACGGGCCTTCGACCGGATGGAGGAAGTCGAGGTGAAGGCGGCGGAAGCCCCGGCGTCTGCGCCGCTTGGCTGGGCGGTGGCCGCCGGAATTGCCGGCATACTGGTGGGCCTGCTTGTGGCGTTGCTGGTCGGTGACGCTATCTGGTGAGCGCGTCGCGCCGGGCGCGCAGGGCGGGCTGCAGCAAGCCCAGAATCACCACACCGACAGCGACATAGGCCACACATCCGGCGGCCAGCGTGTCGAAGCTGATCCCGGCATCCAGCAGCAGTCCGAAACAGACGGGGGAGGCGGCGGTGGCCATCACCATCGTGGCCTGTATCAGGCTGCGGATCGCGCCCAGATGGCCGGTACCGTGCATCTCCGCAAACACCGCCCCCATCAGGGTGAACCCGGCACCGGCGGTGGTTCCGACGAGCACCATGTAGATCAGCGCGCCCAGGGCATGATCGGTGACGATCAGGCTCAGTGCCGAGAGTCCCAGCGCAGGCAGGTAGAAGGGCAGCAGGCGGATGCCGCCGACGCGGTCCACCAGGTTGCCCGCGATCAGGCTGGACAGGGCCTGTGCAATGGCGAAGCCGACGAAGCAGCTCGCCAGCCATTCCAGGCTCCAGCCCTTCACCTGCGCCAGATGCACCTGATGGAAGAACATGCCGGTGGAAATGAAGGCCGGGGCCATCATGGCGAAGACCTGTGGGTAGAAGACAGGGTCGCGCACGACCTCCGACAGGGTGCGGGACCGCGCCGGTCTGATGCCGGTCCGGATTGCATCGGTCAGTCCGGCCTGTCGTGCCGTCTCGCGCTCCGCCTGTCCGCGCAGCAGCCAGATCATCAGCGGCGCGACCCCGACCAGCAGCACGATGCCGAACCCGCCCCAGGTCCAGCGCCAGCCGATCAGGCCCAGCAGGATGACGGCCATGGGCGGAAAGATGGCCTCCCCCAGCGGATGGCCCAGAGCCGCCAGGCTGACTGCCTTGCCGCGTGCGCTGTCGAAATAGCGCGCCATGGCGATGATGGAGACATGGCTCATCAGCCCCTGTCCGGTCAGGCGCAGCATTTAGAAGACGAGGCCCAGGAAGATGGCGGAGGGAACGACCGCCGTCAGCAGGCAGGCCGCCGCCAGTCCGGCGGAGACCATCAGCGTGTAGCGGGTCAGGTCCACGTGATCGATCTTCCGCCCCAGCCAGATCAGGGTCAGCCCGGCGCAGAGCGTGCCCAGCGAATAGAGCGTTCCGAAATCACCGTGGCTGAGACCGAACTCCGCCCGCCAGGCCCCGCCGAACAGGGCAATGAAGAACGTCTGGCCAAAGCTGGACAGGAACGCCGCCGTGACGCCGAACGACAGGAAGCGCCGGTTGGCGGCGATGAAGGAGAGATAGGAACTCAAGCAATGGTATCCGGTTTGTCTCAGCGATCGAAGTAGGCTGGCCGTCCCGCGCCCCAGTGGTCGCCCCACATGCGCGATCCGCCATCCACATGCACGATCTCGCCGTTCATGAACTTGCCTGTCGGGCCGCCGACGAAGACTGCCGTCTCCGCCACGTCCCAGAGATCCCCGACCTTCTTCATGGGATTGGAATCCTTGAAGGTCTCGCGTCCTGCGTCGGTGTAGTTCTCGAAGCCGCTGCTGGCGATCGTGCCGATGCCGAGGCAGTTCACCCGGATGTTGTAGGGGGCCCATTCCGTCGCCACGGTCTTCGACAGCGTGTTGACCGCGGAGCGGGATGCCGCCGTATGGGCCATCTGCGGGATACCGCGATCAACGCTGGCGGTGATGTTGACGATGCTGCCGGGCTGGCCCCGGTCGCGCCAGCGCTTCGCCGCCGCCTGCATCATGTACCAGGTGCCGTTCAGGTTGGTGTCGATCACCGCGTTCCAGCCCTTGACGGAGAAGTCGATGGCGTTCTGGGCGAACTGGCCACCGGCGTTGTTGATCTGCAGGTCCAGGCCGTCGAACCGCTCGAACGCCGCGCCAATCATATCGTCGACGGCGTCCGCGTCACGTATGGTGAGCGCCCGGGTCTCTACTTCGCGGCCCAGCCCGGCGACCAGCTCCGCCGTGCGGTCCAGTTTCTCCTGCTTGCGACCGCAGAGGTACAGGTTGGCCCCCAGCCTGGCGAAGACGATGGCCATGGCCTTGCCGAAACCGCTGCCGGCGCCGGAGACCAGCACGGTCTTGCCCGCAAACAGCCCGTCGCGGAACGACAGTGGTGTTCCCAGCATGTCGGCTTCGGTGAATCCGTATTTTGCCTCTATGGCCATGGCGTGCCCTCCCCTGCAGCAGCTTTGGCAGCAAACCTATCACCTGTGGCGGGACGCGTCTGCACGCATGAACGCGTGCCGGTTATGCCGGTGCGGCGGCGGGTGGCTCAGAGTTCCCGCGCGTCCAGCAACTGCCCGGTGACCAGCCCGTCCCAGTTGCGCAACGGCGGGCGGCAATGGTTGGCCATGGCGGCGCGGACTCCGTCATCCAGCAGTCCAAGGGTGTCGAGCACCGACCAGAGGGCGGCGGCAGAGGCGCGGGACGCCCCATCCTCTGCCTTCAGTGCAATGCCGAGCTTCTGTTCGGGCAGATAGACCACATAGACGCCTTCCGCCCCGGTCTTCGACAGGATTCGCCCACCGGAAGCACGGATCAGGTCGGTATCCACCCGCGCCGTGCCGCCGATCATCTCCGGGTGGACCCGCATGGCATGACAGAGGGCGCGGCAGGCGTCTGCCCGCACCGCACCAAGCCGTCCCGCATCGCCTTCGGCCAGCCGCGCCGCTGCAATGGCAACCGCTGACAGCGGCAGGTTCGGGTTCGGCGCGGAACAGCCATCGATGCCGAACGGCGTGTCTGACAGGTCCACACCTGCCATCTCGCCGATGGCGGCGAAGATCCGTTGCTGAACCGGATGACGCCGGTCCTGATAGTGGCGCACCGGATCGCCCAGGTGCAGCGCTGTGGTCAGCATCCCGGAATGCTTGCCGGAGCAGTTGTTGTGGCGACGCACGGGCTGCTCGCCCTCCCGGATCAGCGTTGCCTGGTCATCGAAGCGGCGCGGCCATTGCGGCCCGCAGGCGAGCGCGTCCTCCGTCAGGCCGAGGCGTGTCAGCCAGGCGCTCACAGCTCCGACATGAAAGCCCTCGCCCTCGTGCGAGGCGCAGGAAAGGGCCAGTTCGGCGGGCGAAAGTCCGTGCGCCCGGGCCGCGCCGCTCTCCACCAGCGGCAGCGCCTGCATCGCCTTGATCGCGGAGCGGGGGAACGTCGGCCTGTCGGCCTGGCCGAAGACATGCGTCGCGTCGCCGTCGGGGCCCGCGACCACGGCATGCACCAGATGCGTGCTCTCGACCACGCCGCCGCGTGTGGCCACGATCTCGATCGGTGCTGCTTCGCTCATGTCCAGTTGTCCCGGGTTCAGTTCAGCTCAGTTCGATGAAGTGCAGACCGGAAATCAGCTTGTTGACCTCCTTGCCATCGTCGGAGAGTGGCAGGATCAGCCGTTCCATGCGATAGACAACATCCCTGACATTGCGGAAGTTGCGTTCCCCCAGCACCGGAATGCCTTCCCGCGCGCAGGTGCCGTAGTCGTCCAGCACGCTCCTGGCATTTGAACCGAAATAGACCTCGTCCAGATACTGTCCCGTGTAGTCCCTGCCATAGACAGTGGCGACGCGCGTCCCGAGCAGCCGGACGATCAGGCGCCGGGTATCCGGTTCGACGTCTAGCAGGATCAGACTGGGCAGAAGCCGGGGAACCCGGATCGGGTCGAAGGCCGAGCGGGGCGGAATCCGGCTGTCCCCTCGCATCGTCTGCCAGTAGGTGTACAGATCCCTCAGCTGCTGATTTCGGATGTCCAGCACTTCCGCAGCATGCCCGGCCATGATTGCTACCTCGCGCGGTTCAACACCCGTGGTATCATGATCACCAATGGCTGTCGAACGCTGCCTGCGTGATGGTTGTCATGCGGTAAGTGTACAGATGAGCCGGTACGTTATGCGGTTTCGTACCGGCTCATCCGGGCCTCAGAACAGGTTCTTGCCGAAATTCAGGACGTGATCCGGTACTTCAACCCCGTCGGGCACGCGCCCGTCATCCTGCGGTTTGCCGACAGTCA
>CAXBNO010000208.1:0-6149 GCA_963976775.1 uncultured Kordiimonadales bacterium | reverse complement strand
CCAAAGCCTGCGACGGCCAGCGTGATGCGCAGCGCATTCTCGCCGGTCTGTTCGATGTTGTAGGGCGGGTAGCCGTCATTGGCGGACTTCGCGACCCTGTCGAGCACACGCTCCACATGATCGAAGCCCAGCAGGTGCGGACTGTTGAACAGGGACATCCTGGACATGAACCGTCATCTCCTTGTCGGTTAAGCGAGCATGACAGGAGGCCCTTCGGCCTCCACAGACGGACCCTGCGGTAGGCATCCGTCAGACATGAAAGTAAGTCTTCGTTTCAGCCATTCAAGTCAGCAGTCATGGCAAGGCGCCTGCGGCTGTGCTATCGCGCTGCCAGCCCGCGATATTCGAAGCACAAGGCCCAACCGTCCGTGACCAGTCTGACAGCCCATCCCCTGAACGGAACCACCCTTGGCGGCGACCTCACCGCGCCGGGTGACAAGTCCATCTCCCACCGCGCCCTGATGTTCGGCGCCCTCGCCGTGGGACGCACCAGAATCACCGGATTGCTGGAGGGCGAAGACGTGCGCTCCACCGCCGCCGCCGTGGCCGCGCTGGGTGCAAGGGTCGAGCGGCTGGGACCGGGCGAATGGCAGGTCGATGGCGTCGGCGTCGGTGGACTGGCGGAACCGGAGACGGTACTCGACCTCGGCAACTCCGGCACCGGCGCGCGCCTGCTGATGGGCCTGGTCGCCGGACATCCGATCAGCGCCACCTTCACCGGTGACGCGTCCCTGTCCGGACGGCCCATGGGCCGTGTCACGAAGCCCCTGCAGCAGATGGGCGCACGGTTCCAGGGGCGAGAAGGGGATCGCCTGCCGATGACAGTCACCGGGCCGGAAACGGTCATGCCGATCACCTATGACTCCCCCGTTGCCTCCGCCCAGGTGAAATCCGCCATCCTGCTGGCCGGACTGAATGCGCCGGGCATCACCACCGTCCGGGAACCGAAACCGTCCCGTGACCACACCGAGAACATGCTGCGCCAGTTCGGCGCGGAAGTTGTCAGCGAACCCGATGGCGCAGGCCGCATCGTGCGCCTTACGGGACAGCCGGAACTGTCACCGCAGCAGATCGTGGTGCCGGGAGACCCATCGTCGGCGGCCTTTGCCGCTGTCGCCGCCCTGCTCTCCCCCGGCAGCAGCGTGACCATCCGCAATGTCGGCATCAATCCGCTGCGCGCCGGGCTGTTCGACGTGCTGATAGCGATGGGGGGCCGGATCGCGTTCGCGGACGAACGCAGCCAGGGTGGCGAGCCGGTGGCCGATCTGGTGATCCGGGGCAACGGCCTGAGCGGCACCATCGCGCCACCCGACAATGCCGCCGCCATGATCGACGAATATCCGATCCTCTGCGTCGCCGCGGCCCTGGCTCAGGGCCAGACGGTCATGCGCGGGATCGAGGAACTGCGCGTCAAGGAGAGTGACCGCATCGCCCGCATGGTCGAAGGACTGCGGGCCGCAGGTGTCGCGGTGGAGGAACATGAGGACGGCATGACCGTCACCGGATCCGGCGGCAAGGCTCCGGCGGGCGGCTGCACCATCGACGCCGGACACGACCACCGCATCGCCATGTCGTTCCTGGTGCTCGGGCTGTTCTGCGAAAGGCCGATCACGGTGACCGGCGCGGAAACGATTGCCACCAGCTACCCGGATTTTGTCGACCACATGACAGGGCTGGGCGCGCAGATCGGCTGACGGCCCCGCGCTATTCGACGGACTGACGAACCCGCCGGACGAACTGCCGCCAGTCGCCCTTGGGCGAGGAGCAGAGCCGGTCGCTGCCGGACATGGCCATCAAAGCCAGCGCACCGGCACGCCAGAGGCTGTCGAACAGCTCGGCGTCGCTTGTCACGACCTCATGCAGCAGGCGTCCCTGCAGCGGACGGACGAAACGCCGACCGGCGAGGACAAGCGCCAGCAGCAGGGCGAAGAAGCTGATCGACCCCAGTGACATCTCGGAGCCCGCCACCGGCAGCATGACGGCATTCAGTTCCAGGGCCTCGGCAAAGCCGAACCAGACCAGCATCAGGGCGAAGGATCCGAACAGGAACCGATCCCTGATCTTCACCGCCCTGGCACCTACCCGCGCGACCAGTGCCTGATGAAAGGCATCATTGCGCCTTGCCTTGCGGTAGTTGACGTGTATCCGCAACGCACCGGTCTGCACCGCCGATTGCAGCCAGGACACCAGCTCCGCGTCTTCACTTACGGTCATCAGCGCTCGCCCGCCTTCCAGCGGTCCATGAAGGTCCGGCCCTCCGGTGCCGGCATGTCGCGGCCACGGGTCCAGCCGGACGCCAGCGGCAGGCTCTCGAACCGTCCGCCACGCACGGAACCCGCACGGCCCATCAGGCGCATCGCGATCCGGGTGGCCAGACGATAGAGCTTGGGGCGTCGGGCGAAGAAGGCCCAGGTCTTCACGCCGAAGCGTTCGGACCTCGCGCTGACCTTCTTCTCGAAGGCTTCCTCCCGCCAGTGCCGCATGATCGACGGCAGCGGGATGCGCATGGGGCAGACTTCCTGACAACGCCCGCAGAAGGTGGAGGCATTCGGCAGGTGGTGCGCTTCCTCGATTCCCAGGAAATGCGGGTCCAGCGCCGCGCCGATGGGGCCGGGATAGACCCAGCCATAGGTGTGCCCGCCAACCGCCAGATAGACCGGACAATGGTTCATGCAGGCGCCGCAGCGGATGCAGCGCAGCATGTCCTGCTTGTTCGTGCCCAGCAGGTCGGAGCGGCCATTGTCCAGCAGCACCACGTGGAAGCCGCCCGGTCCGTCCAGATCCCCGTCCCGCTTCGGCCCTGTCGAGAAGGTCGTGTAGGCCGACATCTCCTGACCTGTCGCCGAGCGCGCCAGCACGCGCAGGATCGTCGCGACGTCCTCCAGCGTCGGTACCACCTTGTCGATGGAGGAAATGACGACATGGGCCGGGGTCAGCATCTGGGTCAGGTCGCCGTTGCCCTCGTTGGTGACGATGATCGTCGAACCGGTCTCGGCGATCAGGAAGTTGGCACCCGTGATCCCGACGTCGGCGTCGAAATCCTTCTGGCGCAGGATCTCCCGCGCCTCGTTCACCAGATCCTCCGGCTCCGTCAGCCGCTCGGTCTTGCCGTACTTGCCATGGTGTTGGTGAAACAGATCGGAGACCTGGTCCTTGGTCTTGTGCACCGCGGGACCGATGATGTGGCTCGGCGGCTCCTCCGCCAACTGGATGATGTATTCGCCCAGATCGGTCTCGATCGGTTCGATGCCATTGGCTTCGAGGAACGGATTGAGGGCAATTTCCTCCGCCACCATGGACTTGCCCTTGGTGACGGTCTTCGCGCCATTGTCGCGGCAGAGACCGAGAATGGTCTGGCGAGCCTCCTCCGCCGTGGCGCAGAAGTGGACCGTGCCGCCCTGCGCCACCACCCGTTCCTCGAACCGTGCCAGGTAGAAATCGAGGTTGGCGAGGATGTGGTTCTTCAGATCGACGGCCGCATCTCGCATGGCCTCGAACTCGTCCAGTCCCGCCGCAGCCCGGGAACGCGCGGCGACGAAGCCGGTTTCCAGATTGCTGAGGGCCTGCCGCAGGTTCGGATCCGCGATGGCCCCCCTGGCTGCATTCTTGAAGTTCAGCGCTTCGGACTGCATCAGACCTGCTCCGTTTCACCGATGGCCGGGCGATCGGTCATGCCGGCCAGAACCTCGGCGACATGCCGCACCTGGATCTCCGATCCCTCCCGCTTCAGCCGACCGGCCATGTTCAGCAGGCACCCCATGTCCCCGGCCAGCAGCAGGTCCGCCTCCGTCGCCCGGATGTCCTCTGCCTTGCGGGAAACCATCTCGACCGAGACATCCGCATACTTGATGCAGAACGTGCCGCCAAAGCCGCAGCAGGTCTCTGCGGTCGGCAGTTCCTTCAGCGACAGTCCCTCGACCGTGCCCAGCAGGCGGCGGGGCTGATCCTTGACCTTCAGTTCCCGCAGGCCGGAGCAACTGTCGTGATAGGTGACACTGCCCTGCAACTCGGCCGCCACCTCTGTCACTCCGGCGATGTCGGTCAGGAAGGACACCAGTTCGTGTGTCCTCGCCGCCAGCGACTTCGCCCGCAGTTCCCAGTCGGCATCCCCTTCGAACAGGCGCGGATAATGGTGTTTCAGCATCCCGGCGCAGGAACCGGAGGGCGCGACCACGTAGTCGAAATCCTCGAAGGCCGCGATGGTGCTGCGCGCGATGGCCTTCGTGTCCGCCCGATCACCTGAATTGTAGGCGGGCTGACCGCAGCAGGTCTGCGATTCAGGCACCTCGACCGTGCACCCGGCATTCAGCAACAGCTTCACGGCGGCGAAACCCACCGTCGGCCGGTACAGGTCAACCAGGCAGGTCACGAACAGGCCGACATTGGCCCGATGGGCAGATTTTGTGTTCATGCAGAACGTTATAGAGAGGTTCTGGAGCCGCGCAAATCGTGTCCTGCGCTGACGGAATCACCGCTGTGGCGCGCCTGCGGAAGTGTGATGATGATTTCACCTTCACGTGTGCCCTGAAATTGCCCCAATTCCGCCCCTTGGCGGGCCGGACGCGAGTCCACATATCAGGCTCAGGGACGGGCAGTCTGAACAGCATCACGCGTACGGCGTCCCCCTCCGCCGGTGATGCGGACGGGCTGCCCCGAACCGACACCAAGGACGACATGTGTTTCGGCGGGACCCTCACTCCCTCCTGCGACCCGATCTCGCCGGGACCATGATCCGTCCGTCGGTTCTGAAAACCCGGCCCGCTGCCTCGGACGTACCCCCTCACGCACCGCTGGCGGCGGGCCACTTTCTTTCCCGGAAGCACCGGATGACCGTCGGGAAATATTCTCTCCTGCAGTTGCCATAGTCATTTGCGACGAATATCTTTGAATATCTGTATGCAATGCTGGTTTGGCAGGCGAATGACATGACCGAGTTGATGAACCTGAACATCCGTATTCGTGGCAACCTTCGGGAGTTCGTTGTCTCCAACATCGGGGATGATGGCCTCTACGACAATGTGAGCGAATATGTCCGGGATCTGATCCGAAAGGACATGGCCAGATCGGAAGAAGCTGCTTTCGAGAAGAAGCGCCTGGCATTGCAACAGGCGTTCGCACTGCCGGACGAGAGTTACCGGTCCAGAAGTGCTGAAGAGGTCATCGCGCGCAACCGCCCCGCCGACGGATGAGCGGTGGGTTTCGGCTCTCCCCCGCTGCGGACGCTCAGATCGACTCCATCTACTCATACACCCGCAACCGGTGGGGTGATGCACAGGCAGAGGCCTACCTCCGCGAACTGTTCGCCTGCTTCGAAGGCATCGCCGAAGGCAGAACTCCGGGTCGCCCCATCCCCGACGCATACGGAGTCCAGGGCCACCATGTCCGCTGCGGGAAACACTTCATCTACTGGAAGACACTGAACGACGGCAGCATCGGTATCGCCGAAATCCTGCACGAAAGAATGAATCTCGGTGATCGCCTCGCTGCATCTGCTTCGCTGAACAGGCCCGGCGATCGGGTCTGAACGGGGGCAGACCGTCAGCGCTTCTCCCACCGGGCGAAGATCCGGTCGCACCACAATCAAGGTCGGCACCACACCACGCGACGGGCAAACCGTGCGGCGCGCTTTCCCATTGCCAGCGGAAACCCTGCCAGCATAGGTTCTGCGGGTTTCCGGGGAGGGATTTGGGGTCATGGTGGAATTGTCATTCGGAGCCAATCTGGCACGCTGGGCGAAGGAAGAACCGGACGCGCCGCTGGTCACGCACAATGGGCGGACCTGGACGGTGGCGGCGTTCCATCGCTGGACCAACCAATTGGCGCGCAAGTACGTCGAGCTGGGTGTCGGTCGCAACGACATGGTCACCATCGCCCTGCCCAACGGGGCCGAGTTCCTGGCCGCCACCTTCGCGACATGGAAGGCCGGCGGCATTCCGCAGCCGGTTTCCGCGCGGCTGCCGAAGCTGGAACGGGATGCGATCATCGACCTGGCGAAATCGGCGCTGGTGGTCGGATCGGAGGAGCCGACACCGAACGGTGCCCCCACCCTGCCCACCGGTTTCATGCCTGACGACAGTGCCGATGACAGCGACCTGCCCGACATCATCGCCGACCACTGGAAAGCCCCGACGTCCGGCGGCAGCACGGGC
>CAXBNO010000207.1:0-6151 GCA_963976775.1 uncultured Kordiimonadales bacterium | reverse complement strand
ACCGCCGACAAAGACCGCATCCGGCGCATCCATATCTGCCAGGCCATCGGGTGCAGTGTCAGCACGCAGGCTGAGCCCGGGCACCCCCAGCGTCACCGCATTGCGGGCGGCCATGGCGCGGCGCTCCGCATGCGGTTCCAGACCCGTGGCCCGCATCCGCGCGCCGGACCGCAGCCATTCGATGGCGACAGAGCCGCAGCCCGCACCGATGTCCCAGAGATGCTCGCCGGGTTGCGGGGCGAGATGCGCCAGGGTCACAGCCCGGACCTCCCGCTTGGTCATCTTGCCATCATGCTCGAAGGCGTCGTCGGGCAGGCCCGCCGCACGCGACAGCGGCACCCGGCCCGGTTCCAGCCGACAGTCGATGGCCAGGACATTGAGCGCGGGCAGATTGTCCGCAACGGGCACGGAATGCGCCGTCATGTCATGACGGGATTCGTCCGGGCCGCCAAGGTGGCCAAGCACGGTCATCGCGCTGTGGCCATAACCGTTCCCGCGCAGGACAGCGGCGGCGTCGTGGATCGTCTGCGCATCGCTGGTCAGACACAGCAGTCGCGCGCCGGGCGCCAGATGCAGCGCCAGCGCGGCAACCGGTCGGCCATGCAGGCTGATGCAGGCGGTATCCTGAAGCGGCCACCCCATGCGTGTAGCGGCAAGACTGTAGGACGACGGCACCGGCAGGAATGTCACCTCGGACGCCGGGAAATGCTGCATCAGCCGCGCACCGACGCCGAACCAGAGCGGATCGCCGCTGGCCATGACGACGGTACGGCGGCCCCGATGCCCGATCAGTTCCGCCACCCCGGCCCGGAAGGGCCGTGGCCAGGCGCGCGTTTCACGGCCCTCGGCCAGGGGGCCCAGCAGCTCCAGATGCCGCGCGCCGCCGAAGACGGTCTCGGCGTCGCTGATCAGCGACCGGGCGGCGGCGGAAAGGCCATCCGCGCCGTCCTCGCCGATACCGATGACATGCAGCCAGACACTCATCGCCCGGCCTCCAAAGCCAGCGCATTGACGGCGGCGGCGGCAATGGCGCTGCCGCCCTGCCGACCAAGCAGGCTCATGAAGGGCACGCCGCGCGGGTCCGAAGCCAGTTCCGCCTTCGATTCGGTCGCACCGACAAACCCGACCGGAAACCCGAGGATCAGCGCGGGCTTCGGCCAGCCTTCGTCCAGCAGTTCCAGCAGATGAAACAGCGCCGTCGGTGCATTGCCGATGACAACGATGGCGCCTTCGAGATGAGGTCGCCAGAGCTCCACCGCGGCGGCGGAGCGGGTATTGCCGATCTCGCGGGCGCGGTCGGGAACCGCCGGGTCATTGAGGGTCGTGATGACAGGGGACGCGGACGGCAGCAGTCGCTGAATGATCCCCATCTCCACCATCCGCGCGTCACAGAGGATCGGCGCACCAGCGCGCAGTGCGGCAAGCCCCGCCGCGACCGCATCATCGGAACAGACGACATGGGCCGCGATACCGATCATGCCGCAGGCGTGGATCAGGCGGGTCGCGATCGGATGCATGGCAGGGGCGAGGTGGCTCAGGTCGCTTTCGGCAGCGACGGTCGCAAAGGACTGCCGGTAGATCGCATCCGGGTCACGCTCGTAATCGAGCAGCCTCACCTCATCCCCCGGATTTCATGCTGCGCGGCCCGTGCGGATGATCCGCGTGCGGATAGGGATGGTGGTGATGCGCATGGTTGTGCCCGTGCTCATGTCCGTGCTCATGTCCGTGGTCATGCCCATGTGGATGATCGTGGGCGTGATCATGATCCGTATCCCCGGATCCGATCCCCTCCACGTGATGGTGGTGACTCTCCTGCGCCAGACCGACCTCGGCCTCGAAGCCCAGAACCTGCGCGCGGTACTTGCACATGCCGCAATTCATCAGGTTCCGGCCGTCCACGATCTCGTGCACCCGGTCCACGAAGGTGTCGATGACCCGCTCATGGTCGTTCAGGTATCCGGCCTTCACGAAGCAGATGTCCGGATGCTTCGCGGCCACTTCGTCGGTGTAGCTGTAGATCCGCTCCACCAGGATTCCGGTGAACAGGAAATAGGGAAAGACGATGATGCGGCGATAGCCGAGCCGGGCCGCATGTTCCAGCGCAGGCGCGACAAGCGGGAAGGTAACACCGGAATAGGCCGTCTCGCACCAACCGAAGCCCATACCCTCCCACAGCATCCGCGCGATCTTGGAGACATTGCTGTTGGCATCCGGGTCGGAGGAACCGCGCCCGACGACCACCAGCATGGTCTCGTGCATCGGCAGTTCGCCATGTTCGGCATTGGCCGCCGCCACGGCCTGCGCCACCCGCTCGCCCGCGGCTTGCAGCATCTTCAGGTCGACGGCCAGTTCGCGGCCATAGTCGATCTGGCAGTCATTCTGCGCGGCGTAGGTGTTCAGCACCGACGGAATGTCGTTCTTCGCGTGTCCGGCGGCGAACAGCATGCCCGGCACGGCGAGCACACGTTTCACGCCCTGCGCCAGCAGCTTGTCGAGACCGTCGCGAATGATCGGACGGGCGAACTCCAGGTAACCATAGTCCACCGGCACGCCGGGAAAGCGGTCCCGCAGCCGCGCCGACACCTGCGCGAACTCGGCCACGGCGCGTTCATCACGACTGCCATGACCACAGACCATGATGCCGGTTCCCTCGGGCAGGCGCGCAGACTCGTCGATGGCCATCACGCGGCCTCCTCGGCTGTCTGTTCGCCGCCTTCGGTCTGGGTTTCGGTCTCCTGCCCGTCACGTTCACCACGCTTGCGCAGCTTCGCGGCAATGGCGGCGACCGCTGCGGCACCAACCACGGCGGCAACGCCGACCCAATGGCTGTGACCGGCCAGTTCGCCGACATGACCGACGTGGGCCATTGCACCGACCGGCGCGATGAAAACGGAAATGGTTCCAAGGACAAGGCGCATCGGACTGCTCCCCCTTCGTTGCATTGCGACCGGTTGGCAACGACGGGGGACATGCACCCGAGGGGTACGGTCCCTGACACTCCACCGGACAGTTCGGGCCTGGTCCCCGGATTGGGTCGACCGCCACCGAAATCGTTTCAGCCCCTTCGCGGATTCGACTCCGGGGCGCTATCCATGGCCGGAACCTAAGGCTCTGCGTGCTGCACTGCAATGCGAAAGGCGACATTCGATGTTTCATTCCTGCCCCGGCCCGGACGCGGATTCACATTGACCGGACGCGGCCCGCATGGTGAACAGCGCCATGGCCCAGGCTGGTGAAACACGTGCCCATGGTGGCGATCTGGATCGGGCGGTCGCACGCTTCGGCGGCTCCCGCGCGGAATGGATCGACCTCTCGACCGGCATCAATCCCCATGCCTGGCCGCTGCAGCAGGCGTTGCAGGCCATGCCCGGTTCGGTCTGGCAGGCCCTGCCCGACCGGCATGCGCAGGACCGGCTGCTGGACGCGGCGCGCCGCGCCTATGGCCTGCACCCGTCGAACGACATTGTCGCAGCCCCCGGCACGCAGGCGCTGATCCAGCTGATGCCGCGTCTGGCCAGCGGCAGTCGGGTTGCGGTGCGGCACCCCAGCTACAATGAGCATCGCGGCGTCTTCGCCGATGCAGGCTGGCAGCTCACGGCAGAGCCGCCCGCCGACACCGTGGTCCGCGTGAACCCCAACAATCCGGACGGTCACCGGACCTCCACCGATGAACTGACGGACCTGGCGGCGCGGGTCGGCACCCTGATCGTGGACGAAGCCTTCATGGACATGACGGAGGAAGAAAGCCTCTGCCGCCATGCCCTGCCCGGAAATGTCGTGGTGCTGCGGTCCTTCGGCAAGTTCTTCGGCCTTGCGGGCCTGCGCCTCGGCTTCGCGGTTGGTGCGCCTGAAACAACGCACCGCCTCAACCGGCTGCTGGGTCCCTGGGCAGTGGCCGGACCTACCCTGCATCTGGGGGCCGCCGCCCTGAACGACCATCAGTGGATCGCCGAAATGAAACAGAGACTGTCGCGCGATACGTCCCGACTGCGGGAAATGCTGCGCGCTGCCGGGCTGGACCAGCTCACCGGCACGGACCTGTTTCAGACCGGCGGAACGCCGGATGCCCCGGCCCTGCATGAAGCCCTCGCCAGGGCGCACATCTGGACCCGGATCTTTGACGGTTGGCCGGGCCATATCCGCTTTGGCCTGCCTGCGTCGGACATGGCTTTCGCACGGCTGGAACAGGCCCTGCCAAAGGGGACGACATGATGGATTCGGAAAGCCTGCTGTTCCTGCTGGCCGGTGCGATGGTGCTCGACGCGCTGTTCGGGGAGCCGGACTGGCTCTGGAAACGGGTGCCGCATCCTGTCGTGATCGCCGGACGCGCCATAAGCTGGCTGGACCGGCGCATGAACCTGATGGACGACAGCCAGGCGGAGCGGCGGCGGGCCGGCATCCTGGCCCTGATCATCCTGGTACTGGGCGCGGGCCTGCTGGGCACCCTGATCGAAAACCTGCCCTTCGGCGGGCTGCTGGCCATGCTCGGTGCCGCGATCCTGCTGGCGCAGCGCAGCCTGACGAACCATGTCATCGCTGTCGCCGATGCGATGGAGGTGTCCCTGCCCGAAGGACGCGCCGCCGTCGCGCGTATCGTCGGTCGCGACCCGGAAAGCCTGGACGAGGCAGGGGTGGCGCGCGCGGCCATCGAATCCGCTGCCGAGAACTTCTCCGACGGCGTCGTTGCCCCGGCGTTCTGGTTCGCTGTCGCGGGACTGCCGGGGATCATGATCTACAAGCTGGTCAATACGGCGGATTCGATGATCGGTCACCGCACCCCCCGGCATCAGGCCTTCGGCTGGGCCGCCGCGCGGCTCGACGACCTGATGAACCTGATCCCGGCACGCCTGACTGCCGTGCTGTTCCTGGCCGTAGCCATGATGCCGGAGAATGCCCGGACCGTCTGGCGCGATGCTCCGCGCCACCGCTCCCCCAACGCTGGCTGGCCAGAGGCCGCGCTGGCTGCCGCGCTGGGTCTCGTGCTGGCTGGCCCGCGCCGCTATGGCAGCACCACCGTCGATGACCCCTGGATGAACCCGGAAGGACGCAGAACCGCCGGTACGGGCGATATCCGCCGCGCCGTCGGGCATGTCTGGCGCGCCTTCTTCCTCGGTCTCGGGCTGGTGCTTGTCCTCGGCCTGTTGCTCTGAGCAGAATGCCGGTCAATCGGACAAGGGGAGACAGCAATGACCGAAGCGACCGTGCTCTGGGCCATGGATGGCGACGTCGCCACCATCACGCTCAACCGGCCAAAGGCGAAGAACAGCCTGCGCCCGGAGGACCTGGCGGAACTGGTGAACTGTCTGGAGGCCGTGGAGAACGCGGGCGCGCGATGCATGATCATGCGCGGCGCAGGCGGCGCGTTCAGCGCCGGGCGTGACATTGCCGGAGCCGATCCGGCCAGCGATGACAACGAGGCACTGCTGCGCGACGTGATCCATCCCGTGCTGCAAGCCGTCCGGGCGCTGGATATCCCGACCATCGCGCTGATCGAGGGGCCGTGCCTGGGCGTCGGCTTCGGCCTGGCCTTCGCCTGCGACCTGCAGATGGCCGCCGACAATGCGGTGCTGGGCAGTCCCTTCCGCAACATCGGCTGCATCCTGGATTCCGGCGGCCACTACCACATGCAGCAGCGCATCGGCACGCACCGCACCTTCGAACTGATCTACACGGGCCGACTGATTTCCGGGCAGGAGGCAGCCGAATTGGGCCTGATCAACCACGCCTTCGCGCCCGACACGCTGGAGGAAGAAGTCGTGAAGCTGGCCCGCCACATTGCCACCGGACCGACAAGGGCCTTCGCCATCTCCAAGCGCATCCTGCGTGACGATCTCGACCTGGATGCGTCCCTGACCGAGGAAGCGCGCGGACAGGACGAAGCCTGCAAGGCCGACGACGGGATCGAGGGATTCAGGGCGTTCCAGGAAAAGCGACGGCCGGTCTTCAAAGGCGCCTGAACACAAGCCGCCCTCCTAAGTTTCCGCGAGCTCACTCCTTGCGATAACCCGCGCCGCAAAAATAAATAATCTTACCATGTCATTTGGAATTTTATTGAAAATTCCACTGTCTTTTGTATTTCTATTAGCATTTTCTTCATATATTTTTATCAATTCCAAAGAAAATTGACTCAATTTTGGCTCCTTATCCGCAG
>CAXBNO010000206.1:0-6155 GCA_963976775.1 uncultured Kordiimonadales bacterium | reverse complement strand
GCGCTTTATTCTGGGCAGGTCGATGCGGTGATCGGCGCTTTTCGCAATTTCGAGCTGAACCAGATGGACATTGTCGGCAAGCCGGGACGTGCGTTCTACGTGGAGGCGGAGGGTGTGCCCGCCTACGATGAACTGATCGTCATCTCGCACCGGGATACGGTGGATGACCCCCGGCATGTGCGCTTCCTCGCCGCGATCGAGGAAGCGGTGCAGTACATGGTCAATGACCCGAAAGGCGCGTGGGAACTGTTCCTGGCCGCCAACCCGGATCTGGATGATGAGCTGAACCGCAGGGCGTGGCGGGACACGCTGCCCCGTTTCGCATTGGATCATGGACGCTATGCCCGGTTCGCGGCATTTCTGGTGGCGCAGGGGCTGATCGATGAGGCGGCTCCCGTCAGCGACTATGCGGTCGAAGCAGGTCGACAAGACGGGCGCTGAGGCAATATGAAGGAAGTAACAGACCGGCGGTCAGTTAGCGTCGGTCTGTTACGGCCAGACTGGGGAGGATTTGGGCATGAACGTGAATGTTGCGGCTCGGCATGAGGCGGATCAGGCACAGACACATTTCGATGTGCTGATCGTTGGCGCCGGCATCTCCGGCATCGATGCGGCCTACCATCTGCAGCAGCATTGCCCGGAACGCAGCTTCGCCCTGCTGGAGAACCAGGAGAGCTTCGGCGGCACCTGGCTGACCCATACCTATCCCGGCATCCGGTCCGACAGTGATCTGTTCACCTTCGGCTATGGCTGGAAGCCCTGGCACGGCAAGCCCATCGCGCGGGCCGACAAGATCCTGAACTACCTGAACGAGGTGCTGGACGAGCAGGATATCCGCCGTCACATCCGCTACCAGCGCCAGGTCCGGACCGCGACCTGGTCCAGCAACACGCAGACATGGACGCTGGAGGTGCTGCAGCGCGAGACGGGTGAAACCGTGGAGATGACCTGCAACTTCCTCTGGATGTGCCAGGGCTACTACAAGCATCAGGAAGGCTACACGCCGGACTTCCCAGGCATGGCGGACTTCCGGGGACAGATCGTGCATCCGCAGCGCTGGCCGGAGGATCTGGACTACACGGGCAAGAAGGTCGTGGTGATCGGGTCCGGCGCCACCGCTGCGACGCTGATCCCCGCCATGGCTGACGACTGTGAGCACATCACGATGCTGCAACGCTCGCCGACCTATTTCGCGGCGCGCCCGAACGTCAACGAACTGGCGGAACAGTTGCGCAGTCTGGACATTCCGGAGGAGTGGACGCACGAGATCGTGCGCCGCAACATCCTGAAGGAACAGCGAATGATCACCGCTGCGGCGGTGCATACGCCGGAGGCGGTGAAGCAGCAGTTGCTGACCATGGCGAAGGAGTATCTGGGCGACGGCTTCGATATCGACAGGCACTTCACCCCGTCCTACCGCCCGTGGCAGCAGCGCCTGGCCCTGATCCCCGACGGCGACCTCTACCAGAAGCTGAAGTCGGGCAAGGCGTCCGTCGTGACCGACCAGATCGACACATTCACCGAAACAGGCATAAGGCTGAAGTCCGGGGATGAGCTGGAGGCCGATATCATCGTCACGGCGACGGGCTTCGACATGGCGATCCTCGGCGACATTGATTTCACCATCGACGGCAAGCCGATGAATTTCGCCGACCGGATCACGTGGCGCGGCTTCATGTATTCGGACTTCCCGAACATGGCCTGGGTCTTCGGCTATTTCCGGGCGAGCTGGACCCTGCGTGCGGATCTGATTTCCGCCTTCGTCACGCGGTTGCTGAACCACATGGCGGCGAAGGGTGCGAAGTCCGTAACCCCGGTGCTGCGGGATCAGGATCAGGACATGAAGCTGGGTCCGTTCATCGATCCGGAGAACTTCAATCCCGGCTATGTCAGCCGCAGCCTGGACAGGTTGCCGAAGCAGGGTGACCACGAGCCGTGGCTGTTCGAGCATGATTACTTCGCGGAGAAGGACATCCTGCCGACGGCTGATCTGGAAGACGGCTCCCTGGTCTATCGCTGAGCGGTGCCCGGGCTTTAAGGTCAGCGAACCGACCGTCAGTTCGGCGTATCGACCGGTACATTGTCGATCAGGCGGGCCTTGCCGAGGTAGACGGCGGCGAAGGCGCGGGCAGGGCGCTTTGGCCTGTGGCTGAGTTCCAGCGTCTGCGCGTCGCGGACTTCCAGATAGTCCACCTGACCGAACCCGGATTTCGCCAGTTGCTTCAGCCCCTTGTCGATGGTGCTGCGCACATCCTCGCCGCGCCCTGCGGTCTCGGCAATGTCCGTCAGGATACCGAACAGTTGCGGCGCGACGGCACGCTCCTGCTCGGTCAGGTGCCAGTTGCGCGATGACATGGCGAGGCCATCAGCCTCCCGCACCGTGTCGATGCCACGAATATCGACGGGGATGTTCAGATCCTCGACCATGCGGCGTACGACCATAAGCTGCTGGTAGTCCTTGCGGCCGAAGTAGGCCCGGTCCGGCAGGCACTGCAGCAGCAGCTTCGTGACAACAACGGCCACTCCGCCGAAATGCCCGGCCCGCGTCGCCCCGCAGAGGCAGTCCGTCAGGCCGGAGACCTCCACGCTGGTGGCGAACCCGGACGGGTACATTTCCTCCGGCAAGGGTGACCAGATGGCATCGACGCCGGCCGCCGCCAGCATGGCAGCGTCACGATCCATGTCGCGGGGGTAAGCCTCCAGGTCGGAGGCGCGATCGAACTGCTTCGGGTTGACGAAGATGGAGACCACGGTCCGACCGTTCTGGGCGCGGGAATTGCGGACCAGGGACATGTGGCCGTCGTGCAGGAAGCCCATTGTGGGAACCATGCCGACATTCTCGCCGGACTGTCGCCAACCGCTCACGCGCGCGCGCAACTGGCGCACTGTGGTGATGATTTCAGGACTCTGGGTCATTGTTTCAGGCGCTGCCGCTGTCGGTCATCAGGACGCGCTGGCGACCCGGTCACCGTCGATGCTGACCGGCTTCACGGTCGGCGCCGGTTCCTGGTCGGGCTTGGCGCGCAGAATGGCCTTCAGCGGCTCGTCCATCATGCCCTTGCCATCAGCCTTGCGGACCTGGCCTTCCAGATGGGCACCTGCCTCCATGGCGAGGGAGGAATGCCAGATGTCGCCAACGACCCGCGCTGTCCTGGCCAGGTTCACGACCTCACCATGAATGCGTCCGCTGATCTGACCGCGGATATCGACATGCTTCGCCCGCACCTCGCCCTCGACCGAGGCGCCCGTTCCGACGATCAGCTTGCCGCATTTGATGTCGCCGACAACGCGGCCATCAATATGCACCTCGCCATCGGTGACCATGTCACCGGTGATCTCCAGGCCGCGACTGATGACGGAGGGAGGCGAGGGTTCGGTCTTGCGACCGGCCTCAGCCCTTGGCGTCTTCGACTTTGAAAACATTGCGTCCTGCCTTCAGGAATTGCTCCGGGTCGACAAGCTCCCCCTGGAACTCGATCTCGTAGTGTACGTGGCTGCCGGTACTCCGACCGCTCGACCCCATTCTACCGACCTGATCGTGGAAAGCGACCCGGTCACCCACCTTGACGTCAATTGAGCGCAAGTGCCCGTAGCGTGTGATGAATCCCGCACCATGATCGACCTCGACCATCCGGCCATAGGCGCCGTTCCAGTCTGCGAAAGTCACGATGCCCGGTGCCGTGGCATGGATCGGTGTCCGTGGCGGCGCGGCAATGTCGATGCCCTTGTGCACCGACCTGCGACCGTTGATGGGGTCCTTCCGCTTGCCGAACTTGGACGAGATGTAGCCAACCACCGTCGGGCGGGCGAGGGGCACACGCTCCAGCAACACCTGCATGACCTCCCAACGCGCCAGATCCTGCTCCAGCGTGCCGACGACATGCTCGAAGCTGTCTTCCGGCGCATCTATCGGCAGATCGATCTGCGGACCACCCTGTCCCGGACTGTCGTCCCGGGCCGCGGCCAGCAGCCTGTCCAGCGGCAGGCCGGTCTGCTGCAGGGTGCGGGTCAGGGTGCCGATGTTCCGCCGCGCACGCTCGCCCACGCCGCGCAACAGCACGAGCTGGTTCTGCCGTACGTCATCGAGCCGCGATTCCAGATTGTCCACCACGCTGGCGAGGGCGGAGCCACGCTGTTCGGCGAGTACCTGACCCTGATGGGTGTCGGTCAGGGCATCAGCGGTCGCAGCCAGCCGCCGACGCAGGTCGGCGTTGCTTTGACGGGTCTCGCCCAGATCGCTGCGCAGGACACCGAGCTGTATGGCCAGCCTGCTGGCTTCCGACATGGCCAGATCCCGTGCGTCGGCAGTGGAGGCAAGCTGGCGTCCGCGATCCCTCAACTGCTGGCGCAGGGCCAGCATGCTGTCTGTTGTTTCATTCAGGGCCGACTGCATGGCGCTGATCTGCTGCGCCTGCTCACGCCGTTCATCTGCCTGTATCCGTTGACCTCTGGAGGCACCGGCCAATGCAGCCGACATCTCGAACAGACGCTGTTCGACGAGCTGGTTCGAGGCAAGGCGGGCGTTCAGGCGTCGGTTCAGGGTGGCGACTTCCTCGTCCAGTTCCGCAGAGGCAGAGCGGGTCCGGCGGTAGTCGTTCTCGACCGTTGCCAAGCGGATCTGCGCCTGCGTCAGCTCGCCTTCAAGCTCACTTCGTGTCGCAAGAAGTCGACGCAACTCACCGTACTGGCGCTCGATTTCCGTTGTCGCATTGGAATAATGCGCCTGCGTTGCCGCCAGCATGCCGTTCAGCCGCATGCGCTGCCGTTCCAGATCGACAATGGTCGATTGCTGAAAGGCAATGACGTCCGCGCGCCGTTCCCGATCGAATGTCGCGTACGACATCCAGCCGACAAGCGTCGCGAGCGCAACGAGTACACTGACCTGAAGCCCGGTTCCGATGGTGAGGTAACGGATCCGCGCGTCCACCCTCACAATGACGTTGCGTTCCGGCAATACGCGCCGAACGCGGTCCCACAACTGCGCCAACGCGCCAACCTCCTGCATTGGTTCGCCGTCGGTTCCGGTCTGCAACGGTCCGACGATCAATCATGTTTGTCCGGCCAAGCCACCCTGACGCCGGAATGACATGGATAAAACGCAAATCAGGCGTTCAGTTCAACGACAAAAAACAATTGACAGTGTTGATCATGCATCAATGCCAGGCAGGGGCTCTGCCAGGGGCTCCAGTGTGTCGCCGTGGCCACATGCGTGATCTCGTCACGGTAGATGACGGACAGCACCTGCGCTGTCTCCTCATCACCCAGCCGCTGCATCCTCTCGATCATGGCCGGCGTCACATCCAGGCCACGCGCCTCCAGCACCATATGTGCCACCGCCAGCCGGGCGATCAGATCATGGGAGGTATCCATTGCCGCTTCCCACAGACCGTCGTGTGCCGGCAGGTCTCCGTACTCAGCCTCCAGATCACGCAGGCGCCGCTGCAGCATCAGGAAATGCCGGGCCTCGTCATCCGCAACCTGCAGCCAGTCGTCGAAGAACTGTCGGGGCAGGGTCGGGGAGGTGAAGCGCGCCACCAGATCGACCGCAAGATCGATGGCATTGAGTTCGATGTGCGCAATGGCGTGGATCAGCGCAATCCGGGTGGCGCGGGTGCCGCCCTTGCGCCGTCGCGGCATCGCGCGGGGCGGCAGCAGTTCCGGTCGGGGCGGCCGGGCCGGACGCCATGGCGCATCCGGTTCACCAAGCACCGGGAAGCGTCCCGCCTGCCAGTCGGCATGAAGGCGGCGCGTCGCCATGGCCTTCTCCATTGCGTCGGGGATGGAGAGGACCGCCGCTGCCGCCGCCGTCATGGTTTCGGGAATGGGAAAGGTCAAAGAGCCTTCACGGCCTCCAGCACTTCCTCCGCATGGCCCGGCACCTTCACCTTGCGCCAGACCCTGGAAATCGTGCCATCCGCACTGATCAGGAATGTCGAACGCTCGATGCCCATCGATTTCTTGCCGTACATGTTCTTCTCGACCCAGACACCATAGGCCTCGCAGACCGATCCATCCTCGTCGGCGGCCAGGACCACATCCAGTTCATACTTGGCCTTGAACTTGTCATGTTTCGCGACGGTATCCCTCGAGACACCGATGACCTCGGCACCGGCCGCGCGGAAGTCGCCGATCAGGCCGGTGAAGGCAATCGCTTC
>CAXBNO010000205.1:0-6160 GCA_963976775.1 uncultured Kordiimonadales bacterium | reverse complement strand
GCCTGCCAGCAGCGCGTCGCGCTGTCCGATCTCGAAGTCCGCGAAGTCGAAACCGGGGGCAACCGTCGTGCCCAGCAGGGCAAAGTCCTGCCCGCCCCGCACACGCGCACCCTGCCACACGTTGCGCGGCACCACCACCTGGGGGCGCTGCCCCGCCGCCAGATCGGTGCCGATGGTGACAAGCCGGTGACTGCCGTCCGGCATCAGCCAGAGCTGTTCCACCGGGCCGCCCAGGTAGAAGTGGAAGATCTCGTCGGAGCGGAGGCGATGCATGGTCGAGATCGCGGCGCCTTCCAGCATGTAGTAGATCGCGGTCGAGACGGATCGGGGGCCGTCGTAGCCAGCGGGCAGCGCGTCGGCGGGCAGTTGCTCTGATGCGCGATGGATCTCGGCGAACCAGCCGCCTTCCGGATGCGGTTGCATGTCCAGCATCTGCCTGATCTCCGCCGCTGTCGTCATCGGCCGCTCTCCCTGTCGGTGCGGCCTCAATCGGGCACACCTGGTGCGGCATCGTCAAGCTTGCGGCACATCGCACTGCCGCCTAAGAACCACACAACCCTGAGCGGAGAGACGGGCGATGGCCACAGGTGATGGCGAGGACAAGGACCGCAACAGCGGCAAGGCAGCCGCCGAGGCGGAGAAGCAGGCTCGGCTGGCCGCACGGCTGCGGGAGAACCTGAAACGCCGGCGCGCGCCGCGAAAGACAGGTGAGCGCCCGGCGGGAGCCATCAAGAACACCGAAAAGCACTGAAAAGCATTGACCTGCCGTGGAATCGCCTGATTTGTGCGGGACTTCAGGCTGCAGGGTGAATCGCAACCACCCCGGATCGAGATCAGACAGACAGGAACGACATGGACAGCATTGTCATTCGGGGCGGAAAGCCGCTGAACGGGACCATTGCCATCAGTGGTGCCAAGAACGCTGCCCTGCCGCTGATGGTCGCGACCCTGCTGACCGATGAACCCGTCACGCTGACCAATGTCCCCGACCTGATGGACATCGCGACCATGGCCGCCCTGCTGCGCGGTCACGGGACCACCGCCGAGGACAGGGACGGCGGTGCCTGGCGCCTGCATACGCCCGACATCACCAGCACCACCGCACCCTATGACATCGTGCGCAAGATGCGCGCGAGCGTGCTGGTGCTCGGCCCCCTGCTGGCGCGAGAGGGGGAGGCAACGGTCTCCCTGCCCGGCGGCTGCGCCATCGGTACCCGCCCGGTGAACATCCACATCGACGGCCTGGTCGCCATGGGCGCCGAGATCGAGATCGAGGGCGGCTACATGAAGGCCCGCGCGCCGCATGGGCTGAAGGGCGCGCGCATCACCATGTCGAATGTTTCCGTCGGCGCGACGGAGAACCTGCTGACCGCCGCCGTACTGGCCGACGGCACCACGGTGCTGGAAAACGCGGCGCGGGAGCCGGAGATCGCCGACCTGATCGACCTGCTGGTTGCCATGGGCGCGGAGATCGAGGGTCGCGGCACCGACCGACTGACCGTTCATGGCAGGGACCGGCTGCACGGTGCCACGCACCGCGTGCTGCCTGATCGCATCGAGACCGGCACCTTTGCGGTCGCCGCAGCCATCACCGGCGGCGATATCCTGCTGGCCGGGGCTGATCCGGGCATCGTCGAGGCGATCATGGAACCGATCTCCCGCGCCGGGGCCACCATCGATCACCTGCCGGAGGGCATTCGGGTCCGCCGCAACGGGGCCGGCATCCTGGGTGTCGATGTCATGACCCAGCCCTATCCCGGCTTCCCGACAGACATGCAGGCACAGATCATGGCGCTGATGTCGGTCAGTCACGGGGCGGCGATGATCACGGAGACGATCTTCGAGAACCGTTTCATGCATGTGCCGGAACTTGGTCGCATGGGCGCGAACATCACGGTTCACGGCGGCTCCGCCCTTGTCAGGGGCGTGCCGAGACTGAAGGGTGCGCCGGTCATGGCGACCGATCTGCGCGCCTCCGTCTCGCTGGTGCTGGCCGGTCTGGCGGCAGAAGGTGAAACCGTCGTCAATCGCGTCTATCATCTGGACCGGGGATACGAGCGGCTGGAGGCCAAGCTGGTGGCCTGCGGTGCGGATGTGGAGAGGGTCAGGGAATAGCCGATGGAGCGAGGGGACCAGGGCGAACGGCTGCCGCGACTGCATCTTCACGCAGTCAATGCGGATGATCTGGAGGTGCTGAGCGCCGCACTGGTCAGCACGACCGTGAAGCGCGCCGATCTCGCCCTCCAGAAGGCCCGGCGGCGTCTGGCCTTTGTCGGCAACCGGTTCCGCTGGGAAGACGGGCGGCTGGAGGGCATGGGCGGCAGCCGCATCCGTACCGGTGTGCAGATCAATGACGTGATCGGGGTCAGGGCACAGGGCATGGCGGCGCTGGATGGAGAGGCGGTTCTGGAACTGCTTTCCATCACCCAGAAACCGCTGGACGCCCCTGCCGCGGAACTGACCCTGAATTTTGCCGGTGGCATGACAATGCTGCTGGACGTGGACTGCATCGACGTGCTGATGGACGATATGGGGCGGCCTTGGTATACGCCCAACCAGCCAGACCACGGGCTGGACGATCCGGAGCAGCACAACAGCGAAAGCTGAATCCCATGACCACGACCGAACCGCTTGTCATCGCCCTGCCGAAGGGCCGCATTCTCAAGGAAGCCATGCCGCTCGTCCGCGCTGCGGGGATCGAGCCGGAGGCCGCATTCGATGATCCGAAGTCGCGCCAGTTGCGGTTCGCCACCAATCATCCGGGCGTGGAGATCATCCGGGTACGGTCGTTCGACGTGGCCACGTTCGTTGCCTTCGGCGCGGCGCAGCTCGGCATTGCCGGTCATGACGTGCTGATGGAATTCGACTATTCCGACATCTACGCGCCGCTGGACCTCGGGATCGGCTTCTGCCGCCTTGCCGTCGCGGAACCGGCGGAACTTTCGCGCACCGATGATCCTTCGCGCTGGTCCCATGTCCGTGTCGCGACGAAGTACCCGCACATCACCGCCACCCACTTCGCCAAGCGTGGTGTGCAGGCCGAGTGCATCAAGTTGAATGGTGCCATGGAACTGGCTCCGACACTGGGCCTGTGCCGCCGCATCGTCGACCTGGTCTCCACCGGTTCCACCTTGAAGGCCAACGGGCTGGTGGAAGTGGAGCACATTGCCGACATCACCAGCCGCCTGATCGTCAACCGTACCGCGCTGAAGACCCGACCCGTGGAGATTCAGGGCTGGGTCGAGCAGTTCCGGAGGGCGGTCGATGCTGAAGCGGCTTGATCTTTCCGCGCCAACCTTCGACGCCGACTTCAATGCGCTGCTGAATGACAAGCGGGAGGCGTCGGAGGATGTTGACGCCACTGTCACCGACATCATCGCCGCGGTCAGGCGTGACGGTGACGCGGCCCTGATCGAATATACCCGCCGTTTCGACCGGATGGAGTTGTCCGGTCCGGAAGACTTGCGGTTCACGGAAGACGAGATCGCCGCCGCCGAAGGGCAGTGCGCGCCGGAGACCCTCGCCGCGCTGGACATGGCCGCAGGCCGTATCGAGGCGTTTCACGCCCGCCAGCGCCCCGCCGACGACCGCTTCACCGACGACGAAGGGGTCGTGCTCGGCGCGCGCTGGACCGCGATCGGGGCGGTTGGGCTCTATGTTCCCGGCGGGACCGCATCCTATCCCTCTTCCGTGCTGATGAATGCGATTCCGGCGCGGGTCGCGGGGGTGGAACGTGTGGCCATGGTGGTACCGACACCGGACGGTCTCATCAACCCGCTGGTGATCGCCGCCGCGCGTCGTGCAGGCGTCAGCGAGATCTACCGTCTTGGCGGTGCGCAGGCGGTCGCGGCACTTGCCTATGGCACCCGCAGTGTTGCCCCTGTCGACAAGATCGTCGGCCCCGGCAACGCCTGGGTCGCGGCTGCCAAGCGCCGGGTCTTCGGGCAGGTCGGCATCGACATGATCGCGGGACCGTCCGAAATCCTTGTCGTTGCAGACGCGATCATTCTGGTCAGCGACCTGGATGACGCCCCTGCCCTGGTTGACCAACTGGCACCGGAGCATCTGGAACTGGCCGTCAGCGATCCGGAGGCCCTGATGGCGAGGGTCCGCAATGCCGGTGCGATCTTCCTCGGTCGCTATACGCCGGAGGCCATTGGCGACTATGTGGCCGGACCGAACCACGTCCTGCCCACCGCGCGCAGTGCCCGATTCTCCTCCGGTCTCAACCTGCTGGACTTCATGAAGCGCACGACCTTCGTGCGCTGCGACGCCGACAGCCTGCGTCGGATCGGACCCGCAGCCGCAACCCTGGCCGACGCGGAGGGGCTGACCGCCCACGCGCTGTCCGTCCGCATCCGCAACAACGGGTAACAGCATGGCTGACCACGCGGACAGGATTGTCGAGATCACGCTGGATGACGGCTCCATCAAGAGCTGGGGTCCGGACGTGGACCATGAACGCCGCGTGGCGATCTTCGACCTGATCGAAGCCAACAACTTCAAGCCGTTGGGGGAGGAGTTCTGCGGTCCCTTCGCCGTCCATCTGCTGATCGAGGACAATCGTCTGGTCATCGACATCCGCGGGCAGGACCACGCGCCGCAGGGCCGCATCGTGCTGGCCCTGTCGCCGTTCCGGCGGATCGTGCGGGACTACTTCAAGGTCTGCGAGAGCTACTTCAGCGCCATCAAGACCTCGACCCCGTCGCAGATCGAGGCCATCGACATGGGTCGGCGCGGCATCCACAACGAAGGCTCCGAAGTCCTGCAGGATCGGCTGGATGGCAAGATCGACATGGATTTCGACACTGCACGGCGGCTGTTCACGCTGATCTGCGTACTGCATATCAGGGCCTGAGCACATGCCGCATGACCTTCCCGGTGCCGTCCTGTTCTGCTGCACCGAGAACAGCGTCCGGTCCCCGATGGCGGAGGGGCTGATGAAACAGCTGTTTGGCCACGCGGTCTATATCGACTCCTGCGGGGTCCGGTCCCGCGACGTGGACGGCTTCTCGATCACCGTCATGGACGAACTCGGGATCGACGTCAGCCGCCACAATTCAAAGAGCTTCGACGACCTGGAGGACTCCTCCTTCGACGTCATCATCACGCTCTCGCCGGAGGCCCAGCACAAGGCCATCGAACTGACCCGCACCATGGCCTGCGACGTGGAGTACTGGCCCACCATGGACCCGTCCCTGACCGAGGGCAGCCGCGAACGCCGCCTGGAATCCTGGCGCCAGGTCCGCGACCAGTTGCGCGACCGCATCCTGAAACGCTTCAGCCCCGGTCCGGCACCGACGGTGTGATCCCTGTTCCCCGGAACGAACATGCGACCTGCTCGTCGAGAATGGCGACTCTTTCCGGGAAACAGAGAGGTCCTTTCGGATCAGAAGGGGTTCGAGTGGTGCGCCCGAAGGCCGAAAGCGAACCTGGATGCGTTGCCGGTCGGTATTGGACTTCGCCTGAAGCCGGAATTCCATTTTTCGCCGGTTGCCTACGATTTGCGAAGGTGGCAAAAAGCCGGGCGGGGACAGCAGATCGACTGCGCTGGGTCGTTTGCACAGTTGCCTTCTGGGTCGAGAAGTCACTGGCTCCAGGACGAAGCCCGTTCTGCGATGAACGGATTTGGATGCAGGAGTGATCGGGGAAAGTCGGCATGGCCGCAGTTGCATCGACCTTAGTCAGTCTGTTGAGAGGCAGCCTGTGATTCTTTTTGGCGTCAGATCTCCGATCGTTGTCGAGTTGGAAGAAAGCTGTCTGCGCGCCGGACTGACAATCCGTGGCGACAGGTTCATACCCTGCGCTTTCGCCCCAAGCCGCAGGCGCGCGCTGACCCAATCCGCCCGGGCCATGGGCCTGACGCTTGCTGATGCCCTGATTGATCCTTCGGCGATAGTCGCCAGCACCTCTCGCATCGATCCGGGATGCTACATCAATGCGGGTGCCGTCATTGGAGCGGTTACCCTGGTGGGCGAGGGTGTTCTGATCAACCGTTCAGCGTCTGTAGGTCATCATTGCGTCATCGGCGATTACACGAGCATTGGCCCCGGTGCCGTGCTGGCAGGCAATGTCCACGTCGGGCAAGACGTGATTGTCGGCTCCGGCGCAGTGATTCTGCCGAACGTCCGGATTGGCGACAACTGCGTCATTGCGGCGG
>CAXBNO010000204.1:0-6248 GCA_963976775.1 uncultured Kordiimonadales bacterium | reverse complement strand
GTCTGGATGGTCATGTGCAGCGAACCGGCGATGCGCGCGCCCTTCAGCGGCTGCGACGCCCCGAATTCCTCGCGCAGCGACATCAGGCCCGGCATCTCGGTTTCGGCGATGGCGATCTCCTTGCGGCCCCAGTCCGCCAGGCCCATGTCGGCAACCTTGTAGTCGGTGAAAGTGCTCATCATCTGCTCCGGATCTTGATTGGCACCGTTCCACGCTTCCGGCCCCTGCCGGAATGTGAGAACGACGCAGAATTACTTGGCTGGCGCGGTGTCTACCAAGCTTGGCGGGAAGGGGCAAGGAAGCGGCGTTGTCGCAGCCCGGTCGCGGAATTCGACTTTGCGCGCGAACGCCTCAGCCCATCAGCTTGCCGTAACCGTCCAGCAGGGTCAGCACCTCGTCGCGGCCCTTGTCGGGTACATCGAACAGCACCCGGTCGATCCCGGCTTCCCGGCAGGCCTCGATATGTGCCGGCTCGGGGATGGCGCGGAAGACGGTGACCGACAGGGTGGACATGGACCGTCCGGCAGCATCGGCGGCCTTGCGCAGGCGGGCCATGCCCTCCGCCGGATCAAAACTGTAGTTCGCGCGGGGAAACCAGCCGTCGGCGAACTCCACGACCCGGCGGATCGTGTGGTCGGTCTCGCCACCGATCAGGATCGGCGGGTGCGGCTGCGTGGCCGGCTTCGGATACGACCAGACCGGGTCGAAATCCACGAAGTCCCCGTGGAACTCCGCTTCCTCCTCCGTCCAGAGCGCCTTGATCGCCTTCAGCCGCTCTTCCAGTACCTTGAACCGGGTCTTCGGATCCGTGCCGTGGTTGCGCATCTCCTCGAGATTCCAGCCGCCGCCCGCGCCGAGCACGAAACGGCCACCGGAGAGCAGGTCCAGACTGGCCGCCGCCTTCGCCGTCACGATCGGGTCACGCTGGGTGATCAGGCTGATCCCGGTCCCGAGGGTCAGCGTCCGTGTCGCCGCCGCCGCGAAAGACAGGGCCACGAAGGGGTCATGCGTGTGGGCATATTTCTCGGGCAGGTCACCGCCGCCCGGGAAAGCAGTCTCCCGGCTTACGGGAATATGCGTGTGCTCGCAGAGGAACAGGGACTCGAAGCCGCGATCCTCAAGCTCCTTGGCCAGATCGACGACGTCGATGGCGTAGGCGGTGGGAAAGAAGAACGTGCCAAACTTCATGCCTGCGGTTCCTTCTGACGGATTCGACGGGGTGCTGGAGGGGGATGGTAGCGTCTGAATTCACATTATCCAGTCCGCGTGCCGGGGGCAGCCTCGACAGGCCCGGTCGCTGAATGTATCCCTTTCCGCTGGAACACCGGACAGGGGCTGCGAAACATGACCGTTGGCGCGATCGAACAGGTGGAACTGGAAGATGTCGGTGCCATCCGCGTGCAGACACGTGCCTGTCCCCAGTGCGGGGCCGACAATACCGCCCGCGCCGCACGCCATGCCCGTGCACCCTGGACCATCAAGGACTGCGGCGACTGCGGCTTCGTCTATCTGGAGAAGGCGCCGGTCTATGACGAACTGTTCCGGACCCTGGCGTGGCAGAAGAACTGGAAGCGGGAGGAGAAGCGGCGCAGGAAGGCGCGGCCGCTGAGCTACCGCGCGTCCAAGCTGACCCGTTTCCGGCTGCACATGTTCCCGCGCAAGCAGGTCGATGACCTGACCATCCGCTTTGCCAGGCCCGGCAACGTGATCGATATCGGCTGCGCGGGCGGCAAGCGGCTGGCGGCCCTGCCGGACCGGTTCGTGCCCTTCGGCATCGAGATCGAGGAAGAGATCGCGGCCCAGGCCGACACGCTGTTCCGGACCAAGGGCGGCAGGGCGGTCAATGCGTCGTCTCTGGATGGTCTGAAACAGTTCGATGACGGCTTCTTCAGCGCCGCCACCCTGCGGTCCTATCTGGAGCACGAGGTGCAGCCGCGCGAGGTCATGACCGAAATCGCACGCACCCTGGCACCGGGCGGCATCGCCATCATCAAGGTGCCGAACTATTCGTCCGTCATGCGCCCGATCATGGGTCTGGAGTGGTCCGGCTTCCGGTTCCCCGACCACGTGAACTATTTCACCCCCGCCAGCCTGCGCCGGATGATCGAAGGCGTCGGTCTGACCGTGCGCCGCTTCAACTTCTTCGACCACATGCCGACATCGGACAACATGTGGATGATCGCGGAACGGCGGTGACTTGAAGGTGCTGAGCGATCCGGCGACGCAGAGCAGGGTTCAGGATGGCGTGGGCCGATTGCTGGCCGACCCGGACAAGGTCGCACTGCTTCTCGGCCCGGTCAGCGTGTCAGAAGCCGGGGCCACCATCGTCCATCGCCAGCCGTCGGCGGTTCATTTCAAACCCTCCCGCATTTCCGACAGGCTGGGTCTGCCCGGCGATATCGACGAACCGGATCGGGCCTTCGATCTGGTCATCTCGGCCAACTGGCACGAGCATTCAGCGCATTTCCGGTGGTCATTGCAGGAGATCGCACGCGTCCTCCGCCCGGGCGGCACGGCTGTCATCCTGCTCTCGATGCACGAGGGCGCGGCTCTCAACCGACCTGCCAGGCGCCGCACTGCCCGCGGCATCATGGCGGACACGCTTGTCAGGGCTGGACTCCGGAACCCCCGTCAGCCTGCGATCCGCGTCGGTGCTATTGAGCAGGTACTGGAGGAAATCGGCCTGCGTGTGGCGGCAAGGATCGACTTCCCCTCGCCTCCGGGCCGACAGGAACTGCGGATCGAAACCCCGGTCCTTGCCGCCGGCGTTTCGAGGATGGGTCAGCAGCACGTGACCATGATGATCTGCGCCCGGCAGCAGACGAGCTGGTCGCAGAGCCCGCTGCTGAACGACGCAGCGGCGCTGGACGCCGTGTTCCGCAAGAACTATGGCGTGGAGATCGACAGACTCGCCGCATTCGAGGCTGAGCATGCTTCCCTTCTGCCCGGCGACAGGACCGTTCCCGGGATCGGTGCATTTCACCGGGCACTCGTCATTTCGCCCCATCCGGACGATGAACTGATCGGAGCAGGTGGCACCATTCTGCGACTCCGGCAGAACGGGGCCGATGTTCATGTCCTGCAGATGACCAACGGGCGCAGCTGCGCAAGTCTGGCCGGAACCGACGAGAGGCTGCGTCGGTCGATCAGACCGGAGGAAGCAGGGAAAGTCGCCGACGGGCTGGGTGTCGCGATGACGGCCTGGCAGGATCAGGATGACGATATCCGGCCCGCGCCCGGATTGACCGCGCGATTGCTGGAACTGCTCGAGGCAGAGCAACCCGACGTCGTGATCGTTCCGTTTCTGAATGATCCGCATGCTGATCACAGGTTCGCCAACACGATGCTGTGCGCGGCACTGCATCAGATGCAGGAAACCCCGGTGAAATGGGTCCTGAGTTATGAGGTATGGACTCTCTGCCCCCACAATCTGGTCGTGGACGTCTCCGAGATGGCCGAACGCAAGACCGCCTTGCTTGGTCATTACAGGAGCGCCCTGCGCGTGGTGAACTACGCCCGCACGTCCGAGTGGTTTGGCGCATGGCATGCCCATCGGTCGCTGTCCAGAAGCGGAATGGCGGAGGCCTTCCTTTGCCAGTCGGTATCCGACTATCTGACAATGGCCGACACTATCCTGGCCGAGGAGAGTTGAGATGGTGTGGTCGTTCAGATGGGCGCTGGGCTGGGAAGAGATCCTGCAGGAAAACTACAGGGCCATGTGGCTCTCTTCCGTCATGGATGACGATGCCAGCGGATCCACCAGCCCGTTCTTTCATCCGGATGTCGTGATGGCCTGGGTCGAAAGCATGGGTGGCGTCGACCGCGTCCAGCCATTCTTCCTGCAGGCCAGTTCCGACAGCGGCGGGCGTGCATTCCTGCCGCTTGCCCGTCTGAAGACCGGCTGGAAACAGGGCTGGGTCCGGCGACTGCGGCCTGCTGGTGATCGGCTCTTCGACTACCACGACCCGAGCCTGTCCGGCACGGGACAGGACGGCTTCTGGACAGAACTGCTGGACAATATCCACCAGTTCGAGGGCAACTGGTACGATGAACTCGACCTGCCGCGTGTCCGTGGCGCTCACCTGCGCGACGACACGAACTGGCGCTTGTCGGACAAGTCGCCGTTCGTAAGGCTGGACGCCTACGCGGATTTCGACGCCTTTCTGCGAAGTCGCCCCAAGTCACTGCGCGGTGACGCACGACGCCAGATCAGGCGCCTGTCGGAAACCGGCGAAGTGGCCTATCGGGTCCATGATCGCGACGGCCTTTCCGACGTGCTGAACTGGATTCCCGACCTTGAACGCGAAAGGGAGTCCAAATATCCGGGCGCAAGACTGCCTGCCGGATATCTTGCGCGTCTGGCAGACAGCATGTCGCCGAACGGACCGGTCCACTGCTCTTCCATCACGCTCGACGGCAAGTCGATCAGCTGGCACATCGGGTTCCGCTGGCGGGGTGTGATGTACTGGTACGTGCCGATCTACGATGCCGCCTTCTCCGCCTGGTCTCCGGGCAAGATCCATCTCTACTTCGCGATCGAGGACGCGTTTCGAACGGGGGTGCACACCTTCGACTTCCTGCGCGGACAGGAAACCTACAAGGCCGGGTGGACGGATTCGGAAGAGTTCCGGATGTACGGCACGGGGCTCCAGGCCGGGACACCTGCCAGCCTCGCGCGAAGAGGCGCGGCGTTTGCCCTCAACAAGGTCGGCTACGCCCGTGCACTGCTGGCTGCCCGGAAATGAACCCGCTCAACCTTGTCAGAAGATTGGTGAACACTCTCGGCATCATGTGCTTCTACGAGACCCGTGGCCTTTACGACAGCAACGCGATCACCCGGGAACGGGAAGCGCGATCACTCTCCTACCACGCGATCACCGACCCGGAAGAGATCGGGCACCGTTTGCAGGAACTCAGGGCAACGGTCCCGGATCTTCAGCATCGCCTGCACGTCGGCGACCGGATGATTGCACTGATGAATGCGGAGGACCTGATCGTCTCACACGGCTGGATGACGGATCGCCCTGGAATGTGGATATCGGAGCTGGGTGTCACACTGCGATCACGCGGCAACTACGTGCTCTATGACTTCTACACACCGGAGGCATTTCAGCGGAATGGGTACTATTCACTGCTGCTGAGATCCGCAGCGTCTTCGAGAAGAGGCGAAACCGGGATCATATACGCGCTTCAGTCGAACGGGGCGTCGAACGGGGCCATTCGCAAGATCGGCTTCCGGCGTATCAGCGCCATCGGTCTGATGCTGGCCGGACGATTCTCTTTCAGGCACCGCTGACCGGCAATGATATGACAGGATCGTTCGATCAAGCGATGGAATCGGCAGGAGTACAGAAATGGACGTCATCATCCTGGGCAGCGGTTCACCCATGCCGCATCCGGACCGGGCCGGACCGGCGACACTGGTACAGGTCGGGAGCGGCCGCTACCTGTTCGATTGCGGGCGCGGGGTGCTGATGCGCGCTGCCGCCGCCGGTTTCGGTGCCCAGAACATCTCGGCGCTGTTCCTGACCCATCTGCACAGCGATCACACTACCGACTTCAATGACGTAATCACCACCCGTTGGGTCATGAGCCCCGGCCCCAATCCGCTGCGGGTCTACGGTCCGGTCGGGTCCCGGCAGTTCTCGGAACGGACGCTGGCGACCCTGGAGACCGATATCGGCTATCGGATCGCGCACCATGATGACCTGAACGAGGGGCCGCAGGTCGAGACCACCGAACTGCAACCCGGCGCGGTGCTGGAGGAGAATGGCGTGCGTATCCTCGCCATGCCTACGGACCACAGTCCGGTGCACCCGACGCTCGGTTTCAGGATCGAGGCAGAGGGCAAGGTGGTGGCGATCGCCGGTGACACGATTCCCTGCGACGGTCTCGACGCCATCTGTCAGGACGCGGATGTCTATGTCCAGACCGTCATCCGCAGCGATCTGGTCCGCCAGGCCCCATCCGTGCGCATGCGCGATGTCATCGACTACCATTCGGATGTGGCACAGGCCGGGGAGACCGCATCCCGCTGCAATGTCGGGCATCTGGTCCTGAACCACTTCGTGCCGCCACCGCCGCCGGGCCGGGAGGAGGAATGGGCGGCGGACGCCCGGGCTCGCTTCGACGGGCAGATCACGGTATCCCGCGACCTGCTGAAAATCACCTGTTGAACCGCGCCCCGGACGCGGTAACGCGCCGGATCGTTCCACTATCTGATTGCGGCACCGGCCCCCCCCCCCCCC
>CAXBNO010000203.1:0-6251 GCA_963976775.1 uncultured Kordiimonadales bacterium | reverse complement strand
GAGGGCGAGGACGAGAAACTGACGGTGCTGAACCCGGGCGTCAGCCTGCAGGAGCTGGTGGACGGACTGAATGCGCTGGGCATTGGCCCGCGTGACATGATCTCCATCCTGCAGACCATCAAGACCGCAGGTGCCCTGCAGGCCGAAATCGAGGTGATGTGATGGATCCGATCAGCAGCATCCAGCCGACAGGCTCGAAGCTTCAGACACATGGCGAGATGCAGGCGCAGCGGCAGGCGCAGGCGCGCGAGACCGCGGAGACGTTCGAGGCCATGTTCCTCTCCACCATGCTCTCCAGCATGAAGATGGGGATCGACCCGGACAGCGTCATGGGCGGTGGCCATGGGGAGGCGGCCTATCAGTCCATGGTCGCCGAACAGTACGGCAAGGCGATGACCGAGATGGGCGGTATCGGCATCGCCGACGCCATCTACAGGGAAATCCTGAAAGCGCAGGAGGCTGGCTGATGCAGGAACGCAAGCGACTGAAGGACCCGCGGCTCTCGGCCCTGTTCAATACGGCATCGGAACTGATCGAGCTGATCGACATGGAGAACGGCTTTCTGGATGCCCGGCATCCCGAACGGCTGTCGGAGACCGAAGCCCGCAAGGAAGGTCTGGTGAGTGACTATCGCATCAAGGTGACGGCGCTGCGGCAGGCGCGGGCCTCGGGCGAACAGTTCTCGACCCAGGACCGGGATGCGCTGCAGGATGTCGGCAAGCGGCTGGAGAAGTCGATGGCAGGACATGCGCGACGTGTGGTGCGCCTGAAGTCGATCACCGAGGGACTGGTGCAGTCGATCTCCGAACAGGCCAACCGGGGTCAGCGGCAGGTCGATGGTTACGCAGCCAACGGTCGCGGAGCGACGGTCACGATGGCCCGCAACGCTTATCAGCGTCCGACCGCACTGAGCGTCAATCGCACCATCTGAGGCGACATCCGTCGATCACTCGATAAGGGTGATGCGGTAGCGCACATTGTCGTCGGCAGGCAGATAGCTGTCATAGAGTCTCCGGGCCCGGTGGTTGTCGGCGTTGGTGTGCCAGTAGAAGCGTGACCAGCCGCGTTCGCGTGCGAGATCGAGGCAACCGTCGAGCAGCTTTCTGCCCAGACCGCCGCCGCGCTGCCCATCCTCGACATAGAGGTCTTCCAGATAGCAGACCGGACTGCGGGTCCAGGTCCCCTCATGTGGCACCAGCATGGCAAAGCCGCGGACGGTTTCATCCTGTGCGATGACAAGGGCCGTCAGGGGCGAGTCCGGGTCAAGCAGGCGCGACCAGGTGTGGTCCGTGATCGCCGGGTCCAGTTCCGTTTCATAGAACGCCAGATAGCCGGCCCAGAGCCTGCGCCAGGCATTCTCGTCGTCTCGCCGTATGGCCCGAACCTCTGTCATGGGACTGTCCTCCTCCGCCCGCTCGAAAGGGGAGGGACGGTAGTGCGCCGGTTCCGGGGTGGCAAAGATTTCTGCCGTTGGATGCTTGAATAAATTCCAAGGAATGTTATTTGCATTCCCAGGAATTAATTGGAGCAGCATCATGGCGACCAGACGACAGTTCATCCGCATCTTCGGTATCGGCGGCGCAGTGGCGGCCCTTGGGGCAGGCGGGATCACCTGGGCTGGCAGCCGTGGTGGCATGCCGGGCTCGGCCATCGCCCCCTGGCAGGGACCGACGGCGGCCGTGACCGATCCGCGCCTGCGCGCCGCGGCGACGGCCATGCTGGCCCCGAACCCGCACAACATGCAGTCCTGGTCGATCCGCCTGCACGGCGATGACCGGCTGAGCCTGCATGTGGACCTGAGCCGTCTGCTGCCGGATACGGACCCGTTCGGGCGCCAGATCCTGATCGGTCAGGGGACGTTCCTGGAACTGTTTCGCATGGCGGCGGCAGCGGAAGGCTGGCGGGCCGAGATGAACCTGCTGCCGAACGGCGCTTTCCCGCAGGATCGGCTGGATGACCGCCCGGTTGCCGACATTCGCCTGGTGCGCGATTCCGCCCTGCAACAGGATCCCCTTTTCGCGCATCATCGCGACCGCCGGAGCATCAAGGAGACCTTCGACACCGCGCGCCCGGTCGACGACAGCAAACTGGCAATCGTTGCGGCGGAAGCCGGCGACGGGTTCCGGTTCCGGACCACCGGCGATCCGGCCCGGCGACAGGTGCTGCGTGATCTCGCCCAGCGGGCGCTGGTGACCGAGATCGAAACGCCCCGGACCCTGAAGGAGAGTGTTGACCGGATGCGGATCGGCCCGGCGGAGGTCGCCGCCAACCCGGACGGTATCGACCTTCTCGGGCCCATGATGTGGTGGGGCAGTCGGCTCGGTTTCGTCTCGAAGGAAGATATCCTGACCCCCGGCACCCAGTCGTTTCAGGTCGGTCTGGACATGGCCCGTGACCAGGCCCAGTCAGCGATGGCCTTCGGCTGGCTGGTGACGCCAGACAATTCCCGCCAGTCCCAACTGACGGCAGGGATGCGTTATCTGCGGCTCAATCTGGCAGCCACGGCAGCCGGAGTCGCGATGCATCCGATGAGCCAGTTGTTGCAGGAATATCCGGAAATGACCGACCTGCAGCGCGACTTCTATCGCACGGTCGGCGTCGAGGCCCCGCAGCATGTTCAGATGCTGGTCCGCTTCGGTCATGCAGAGCGTCCGGGGCCGAGTCCGCGCAGACCGGTTCATGCTATCGTGGCCGCATGAGTGATTCCGGCCCTGACAGTCTGACTGAACGTGAGCGGCTCCTGTGGGAGCTGCTCACGTCGGTGGGCATCTGTGCCCAGTTGCTCACCACCCGCGCGACGGAGGCGCTGGGTGAGGACCTGCCCCCACCGCAGTTCACCATGCTGAACCATTTCGTCCGGGTGCCGCCAGCCGTGAAGACCGTCGGGCAGATGGCACAGGCATTCCAGGCACCACAGCCGGGGATCACCAAGACGGCGCAGAAGCTGATTGCGAAGGGGTTCCTGGCGGCGGAGGACGATCCGGAGGATGGCCGCCGCAAGCTTCTGTCGGTCACCGATGCGGGCAGGGCGGCCCACATGGCAGCGCTGGTCCGGCTGCGCCCCGACGCAAACCTGATCTTCGGTGACTGGAGCGATGGCGATCTGGAAGAGCTGAAGGCGCCCCTGTTCCGCCTGAAGCACTGGCTGGACAACAATCGCCACACGCTGGCTGCCAGCCAGCCGCATGCGGCAAAGAAGTGATCGGCTGCGGCCTTGCCTCCACCGGCCCCGCCACCAGATGATGAGACAGTACAGGAGGTGCTCATGCAACGCACGCTGATGACATGCCTCGCACTGCTGGGATCTCTGACGCTGGCCACCGGGGCCGCTTCGGCGAAACCGCTGGAAAAGGCGACGGCCTTTCCGCTGGCGATTCATCTGGATTACCGCAGCCATGCCCTGAACATCAACGCGATGCGGCTCGACTGCCGCGTCTTTGCCGCCAATGGCGACCAGGTCGGTCGCGGCACGGCGGAATGGCGCTTCGACCCGGCCTACCTCTACCGCCGGAACGCGGTGGATGCGGTCATGCCGGTGACGCTCTATCGTGGTACCGAGCCGGACGCAAAGCACAGCTGCAGCTGCACGGCGCGTTTCGACGCGCGCAGCATCTTCTTCCGGTCGGGCAAGGACGATTTCGGCCAGCGGCCCTGGATGTTCGCCCGCTCCCACCGGTTCGCACCCCAAAGCTGCAAGCCCGGCGAACTGCCGGAGGCGCTGTAGGAATGGCCGCGCGGTCCCGCCTCGATCCCGGCCCCGTGCCTGACCCGATTCAGGCGATGGGGATCGACGACGACTATGTCTCCCTGCTGGTGGACACTTTCTATGGACGTGTGCGGCAGAACCCGGAGATCGGGCCAATCTTCGAGAATGCGATTGGTGACAACTGGGATCATCACCTGGCGAAGCTGAAGGATTTCTGGGCCTCCGTGGCCTGGGGGGCAGGGCGCTATTTCGGGCAGCCGGTGCCCGCACATGCCCGGCACCCGGAGATCGAGGCACGGCATTTCGACATCTGGCTCGGCCTGTTCCGCGAAACACTGGAGGATACCGCCGCAACACCGGAGGCGGTGGAGCACTTCATGGTGCGGGCCAACCGCATCGCGAAGAGCCTGAAGCTGGTGCTGTTCGGCGTGCCCGGATTTGGCGGTCCCCTGCATGACCCGTCTGCCTGAAGGCCTGCACAAGCATGGGGAAACCCGGGTCTTTGACGAGACCACGGTTCCGGCGAAGCTGCTCGGCCTGCACGACACGAAGCCCGGCGTCTGGGGACGGCTGGTGGTGGAGCAGGGGGCGCTCGACTACATCATCCCCGGTCCGCCTGAGCGCATCGAGCGGATCAGCGCCGGAGAGTTCGGCGTGATCGAACCGACAGTGCAGCACCGCGTCGGGCTGTGTGGGCCCGTTCGCTTCCGCGTCGAGTTTCTTTCCATGCCTTAGGACCGAACTGCGACTATCCTGTCTGTTCACGCTTGGGGAGGTGGTGACGATGGCAGAAGGCGACGGACGACGTTTCGGTTTCCTGATGTTCGACAGGTACGAGGAACTTGACCTGATCGGACCCTGGGAAATCGCCACCATGTGGCGCGACTATGCAGGCGGCCCATCCTGCCTGACAGTCAGCCAGAACGGTGGCGCGGTGGCCTGCGCCAAGGGCCTTGCGACGGCGGCGGAACATTGCTTCGCCGACTGTCCACCGCTGGACTACCTGCTTGTACCCGGCGGCTTCTCTGCCTTCGACGAGATGAAGAATCAGGCGCTTGTCGACTGGGTCCGTACGCAGGCGGAAAGCTGTCAGCATGTCCTGTCCGTCTGTACCGGGGCCTTCATCCTGCAGGCCGCCGGGCTGCTGGCCGGGCGTCAGGCAACGACCCACTGGAAGGGCATGGATGGATTGCGGGACCTGGGGGTGGATGTGGTGAAGCAGCGCTGGGTGCGCGACGGCACCGTCTGGACCTCGGCAGGTGTCTCGGCCGGCATGGACCTCGCCCTGGGCTTCATCGCGGAAGTGGATGGGGAGGCGGCTGCAGGCTCCGTCCAGCACAATGCGGAATATTATCCCGACGGTCGCATCTATGGCGACAATGCCAGCAATTCAGGACTGGAGAACGCGGTATGAGCCGGCTTTCGCGCGATGAACTGAGGGGCAAGGCCCAGACGGTGCTTGGCCTGATCGACCCATCCGACCTTGGCCCCACCCTGATGCACGAGCATCTGCTGTGGGACATTCGCACCCCGACGATGAAGTCCGACCCGGATCAGGGGCCGGAGATCAGCCTGTGCAACTGCTGGCAGATCAACTACGGCAACAAGAAGGCCCCCGGCAACTACGTCTTCTTCGACCGGGAGGTGGCGACAACGGAAGTCCAGGCCATGCGGGAGGCAGGCGGGCGCAGCATCGTGGAACTGACGGTCGGCGGGCTGAAGCCGGAACCGGAGGGGCTGGTGGGCATCGCGCAGGATACCGACACCCATATCGTCATGGGCTGCGGTCACTACGTCGACGAATATCAGGATCCGGCGAACCGGGACCGCGGCGTCGATGACTTCGCCGCGGAGATGGTCGATCAGGTCACCCTCGGTGCCTGGGGCACGGATATCCGCGCCGGCATCATCGGGGAGATCGGCTGCCAGTCACCCTGGACGGAACTGGAGAAGCGGGTGATGCAGGGTGCGCTGATCGCGCAGGGAGAAACCGGCGCGGCGCTGAACGTGCATCCCGGACGTGACCCGGACCAGCCGCAGGAGGTGGCGGAGTTCGTCGCTGCGCGTGGTGGTGACATGGGCCGCCTGATCATCAGCCACATCGACCGTACCATCTTCGATGACGAACGGCTGTTCCGGCTGGCCGACAGCGGCTGCATCATCGAACTGGACCTGTTCGGGCAGGAGCAGTCCTACTACAACCTCAATCCGAAGATCGACCTGCCCAACGACGCGGAACGGCTGCGCTGGATGCGGCGGCTGATCGACCGGGGTCACCTGGACCAGATCGTGATCTCCCACGACATCTGCTACCGCACCCGCCTCAGCCAGTTCGGCGGCCACGGCTATGGCCACATCTTCCAGAACGTGGTGCCGATCATGCGCCGACGGGGATTCTCGCAGGCCGAGATCGACCGCATCATCGTCGAGACACCAAGGCGCCTGCTGACGTTCGTCTGAGCGCTATTTCAGGCAGCCGAGTTCATCGTAGCGCGGCTTCAGTGTCTCGAAGCTGCTCGGGGTCCAGCCCAGCAGACCGAAGGAA
>CAXBNO010000202.1:0-6254 GCA_963976775.1 uncultured Kordiimonadales bacterium | reverse complement strand
TGGCGGGTGATGGCCGTGCTCGGGCGGTTCCCCGACATTTCCGCCAACGAGGTCGCGGCCCGCAGCGCCATGGACAAGGTCCGGGTTTCCCGTGCCGTTGCACAACTCCTCCGCAACGGGCATCTGGACAGGCGTGCCGACGACACGGACCGGCGCCGCACCATGCTGTCGCTGTCGGACAGCGGGCAGGAGATCTATCGCCGGATCGTGCCCATGGCCCGCGCCTACGAACAGGACCTGTTCGCCCGCCTGTCAGCCGCGGAAGCGGAAATCCTCATGCGGGCACTGACACAGCTCAGTCAGCCGTGAAGGTGATGAACATGCGGCGGAACGGAAACACCGTGATGCCGTCACTGCCCATCGGGTAGGCCTGCCGCAGTCGCGCACGATAACGTTCCGTGAAGCTCCGGAAGTCCGCGCCGGAGAGGTTCTCCTGCACCGGCAGCAGGGCGGTTCCGCGCACCCATTCAAGAACCGGGTCCTCCCCGATCAGGCTTTGCAGATACTCGGTCTCCCAGACGTCGACCTGCCCGGAAAGCCCCCGCAGCAGACCGTGGTAGAATGTCGGCGGCTGCACGAAGTCACCCAGCAGCTTGCCCGCCAGCGCCGCCTGGAACTCCGGCTGGCTGGCGACCTCCCCGATCAGCGCATGTGAGGGGGCGGCAAAGTTGTTGGGCATCTGGACCGCCAGCACACCACCGGGAGGCAGCGCACGCGCCAGACGGGCGAACAGCCCGGCGTGATCGGGCACCCAGTGCAGCGAGGCATTGGCGAAGATGATGTCCGTGCCCGCCGCCGGTTGCCATTCCGCGATATCGCAGAGTTGCCAGTTGATGGCGGCATCGGCGGCCGATGCCTTCGCCAGCATGGCCGGGGAATTCTCGATCCCGCAGACTTCAGCGCCGGGCCAGCGCGCGCGCAGCAGCCGGGTGGAATTGCCCGGCCCGCAGCCCAGATCCACCGCGCGGCGTGGCGCATCGTGCATCACCCGGTTCAGCAGGTCGACGGCGGGACGGGTGCGCAGGTCGCCCATCGCGCCCTTCATGTACTGATCGGGATTCCACTGGTCACTGCCACCGTTGTTCATCGCCGTCCCCTCCTGCGATTGACCTCTGCCTGCATTGCACCGGATACTCCCCCTGTGACTGGGGAGGCACAATCATGAAATTCGAGGATTACAAGACCATCAGTTTCAAGCGGGACGGCAAGGTCCTGACCGTGACCCTGAACCGTCCGGACGTGCTGAATGCCGTCAACGGCGACCTGCATACGGAACTCAGCCATGTCTTCCATGACGTGGCGACCGACCCGGCAGACATCATCGTGCTGACCGGCGCGGGCCGGGCCTTCTGCGCCGGGGGTGACATCGACTGGATGCAGTCGGGCATCGATGACCCGCTCGGGTTCGATGCCGTGGTCTTCGAGGCAAAGAAGATCATCTTCGGCCTGCTGGATTGCGAGAAGCCCATCATCTGCCGCCTGAACGGTGATGCGGTTGGTCTGGGCGCCACCATCGCGCTGTTCTGCGATATCATCATCGCCAGCGACAGTGCACGTATCGGCGACCCGCATGTCTCGGTCGGGCTGGTGGCAGGCGATGGCGGTGCCGTGATCTGGCCGCAACTGATCGGCTATGCCCGTGCCAAGGAATATCTGATGACGGGCAAGCTGATGAATGCGGAGGACGCGGTGGCGATGGGCCTGATCAACCACGCCGTCCCCGCCAGCGACCTGGATGAGGCCACCGATCGCATGGCATCGCGTCTGGCCGACGGCGCAGCGCAGGCGATCCGCTGGACCAAGGTGTCGGTCAATATCGGGCTGAAGCAACTGGCCCACAGCATCATGGATACGTCGCTGGCCTATGAGTCACTCTCCAACCGCTCGAAGGATCATCAGGAAGCGGTGAATGCGTTTCGCGAGAAGCGCCGGCCCGTGTTCACGGGGGAATAGCGGCAGATGGCTCGCATACCCTATGCCGATCCGGCCAATGCGCCGGAGAAGGTCGCGGACCTGCTGCAGCAGCTTCCCCCCATGAACGTCTTTCGCATGCTGGCCCATGCCGCACCCGAGTTCCGGCGCTTCATCGCTTTCTCCGATGCCCTGCTGCGCAAGTCCGCGGTGGACAAGTGGTTGCTGGAACTGGCCATCCTGCGGGTCGGACACCTGTCCGATGCTCCCTACGAGATCCAGCAGCATGAACCCATGGCGGCAGCGGTCGGCGGCACGGCGGAGAAGATCGCCGCCATTGCATCCTGGCCCGGAACGGACGTGTTCGACGAGCTGGAGACCCTGGTCCTGCGCTACACCGATGATGTGGTCGCCAATGTCCGCGCCAGCGACGCGACCTTCAGGCCGCTTGCGGAGCGGATGGACCATCAGCAGATGGTGGAGCTGACCATGGGCATCGGCTGCTACATGATGGTCAGTCGCCTGCTCAACACCTTCGACGTGGACCTGGAGGCTGCGGACGGCCCCACGATCACCCTGGATCGCTGAGGCCATGGTGCTCGGCTGCGTGTGCCGCAATGCCATCCAGAGTTGCAGGTCGGCAATCTGCAAAATGCGAGACGGTGGTGCCCCGCAGGCCGGAGTCCGGGGTCCTGCGTGGCCCGGGCGCATGCGGAGCACATGCATCGGGATTTCATAAAATCCGTCTCAAATTTCCATATCATTCTATATTTGTCAATTAAAACAAATACTTATACGATTCCTTCAGATTCTCCCGCTTCAATGAACCTGAACCGGGGCAAGAGTCTCACGGCTCCTGGCTGCTGGTACGAAACTCGCAACCATCCCGCTATCAGGGTCCGGAATGGGTTGCGCTGTCCGAAAGCGCGACATTGCGGAGGGGCAAGTTGGGAAATTGTCCGAAAACGGGACAGATGCAGGAGAGTTCGGTATGTCACTACTCGCACAGATGATTGGCCTCGATGCCAGCCAGCGCATTGCATTTGCGACCATCAACGGTGACGGAACCGACGAGAGCCTGCAGGGCACCAATGACGACGACCGGATCTTCGGTGGCGGCGGCGATGACAGCATCGGCGGCCTTGCCGGTGACGACACGCTGCGCGGCGACGAAGGCAACGACAACATCAACGGCGGGGGCGGAGCATGACAGCTCCAGCGACAGGTTCTCCGGTCCGGCGAAATAGATCGACACGATCAAGGGCGACGCGGGCGACGACGATATCGCGGGTGGCGCGGGGCGTGACGAGGTCGATTACCGCGACACCGACGGCGACGTGCACGTCGATCTCGGCGCGGGTGGCGACGACAATGGCATCGCCAGCAGTGATGACTTCGGTGTCGACACTCTGGAATCCATCGAGATCGTCAAGACCGGCAACGGCAACGACACAGTTGCAGGTGACAGTGCCAACGAGGAACTGTTCGGCGGCGACGGCGACGACGTGCTGGTCGGCAACGACGGTGACGATCTGCTGGACGCCGGAGCGGGCAATGACGAGGCATTTGGCGGCAATGGCCAGGACACCGTTCGTGGTGGAGAGGGTGACGACTATGTCGAGGGTGGTGCCGACGACGACGATCTGTTCGGCGGCGAAGGCACCGACGAACTGCTCGGCCAGGACGGCAACGACACGCTGTCAGGTGACGCGGGCGACGATTACCTGATCGGTGGCGAGGGCGACGACACCATCAACGGCAATGACGGCAATGACGACATTGACGGCGGCAACGGCAACGACAACCTGCGCGGCAACGATGGCGACGACACCATCGAGGCAGGTGACGGCGATGACAATGTCACAGCCGGAAACGGCGACGACTTCGTCAACGGCGGTAACGGCAACGACACCCTGCGCGGCGACGGCGGCCTTGATGACCTGGTCGGCGGCATCGGCAACGACCTGTTGTTCGGCGGTGACGACGACGACACCCTGAATGGTGACGCTGGCGACGATTCGCTGTTCGGTGAGAGTGGCGAGGATGATCTGGACGGCGGTGATGGCAACGACGCGATCAATGGCGGCAGTGGCAGCGACATCGCGTTCGGCGGGCTGGGTGACGATACCCTGCTGATGCAGTCAGGCGATGACTTTGCCGAGGGCGGCGCCGGGCAGGACATCCTGCGGGGCGACGACGGCAATGACACGCTGAACGGAGACGATGGCGATGACATTGTTCGGGGCGACAACGGCGATGACGTGCTTGCAGGCAATGAAGGCGATGACTCGGTCACCGGTGGTCTGGGTCAGGACATCCTGACCGGCAACGCGGGCAACGACACCCTGTTGGGTGACGAAGGTGACGACACGCTCGACGGTGGCCTGGGTGACGACGATGTGCGCGGCGACGACGGAGACGACGTTGCGGCGGGCGACTGTGGTGAGGACACCATCTCCGGCGGCGCGGGCAACGACCTGCTGTCGGGTGGCGAGAACAACGACACCGTTCTGGGCGGCGACGACAATGACACCCTGTTCGGCGACGGCGGAGATGACGTGCTGCGCGGCGAAGCCGGTGATGACGTTGCCCACGGTGGCTATGGCAATGACATCCTTGCCGGTGCCGACGGTAACGACTCCCTTTTCGGTGACGATGGTGACGACGAACTGGACGGCGGTGAAGGCAACGACGCGCTGGACGGCGGCGAAGGTGACGACCTGATCGACGGCGGTGTCGGCAACGACACCATCAACGCCGGCGAAGGCAACGACGAGATATTCGGTGAGGATGGCGACGATGTTGTCTTCGGCGACGCGGGCGATGACACCGTGTTCGCGAACGAAGGCGACGATACCGTCTACGGCGGTGACGGCCTGGACGCCATTTCCGGCGGCGAAGGCAACGACCTGATCAGCGGCGGCGACAACCGCACCTTCCTGGGCGAGGACCTGCTCGGCGAGTTCACCAGTGACGCGGACGACAACGGCTCGGGCGGCGGATCGTACGGCGGCCATGGCGGTGGTTCGCACGGCGGCTGGGGCTGGGGCGGTGGCCACCATGGCTGGGGCGGCGGCTGGAACAGCTGGAAGGGCGGCTGGAAGGGCAGCAAGTATGGCAAGCACGACAAGCATGATCGCCACGACGACAACGACAGCGAAGAGACCCTGTCCCAGACGGTCGAGGTCGATTGCACCGGCATCTTCCGGCTCGAACTCGCCCTGACCAGCGAGTCCTCGAACTGCTGGGGCCGTCGCGGTGACAGTGGCGATATCGAGATCCGTGTCGGTGGCGAAGTGGTCGCGGTTGTCAGTGCCGCGAGCGCGGGAACGCAGCATCTGAGCTTCGATGTTCTGATCCCGCTCGGTGCGACCGAGATCGAGATCGTGGGCCGCAACATCAGCGAAGTGCTCGAAGATGCATCTCTGAAGCAGGTCCACAAGGAAGAGCTGTTCGGCAACGAGGGCGATGACACGATCTATGGTGGCACGGGCGACGACTTCGTTGACGGCGGCGACCAGAACGACCTGGTGGACGGCGGCGAGGGAGATGATCTGGTCTGTGGCGGCAACGGTGATGACACCATTGTCGGCGGTACCGGCCAGGACACGCTGCATGGCGGCGAGGGTTACGATATTGCCGACTACCACGGCGCATCCGAAGCCGTTGCACTGACCCTTTCGGACGTCGATCACTACGGCATCGGCGGCCACTTCAAGGGCGCCGGCGAAGGCGGCCTTGCCGGTGAGGCCGAGGGCGACTCCTTCATCGAGATAGAGGAGATCAACGGCTCCTGCTTCGACGACACCATCCAGGGTGCTGACGTCGCCATGACGTTCACGCTGAACGAAGGCGACGACATCTTCGACACCAACGACACCAGTCTTGCCGAAGACACGGTTGACGGTGGCCAGGGCAACGACACGATCTGGTCCGGTCGGGGCGATGACGTCATCAGTGGTGGCGAAGGCGACGACTACCTGTTCGGCGAGAAGGGCGATGACCTGATCACGGGCGGTGCCGGTGACGACGTCATGTATGGCGGCGACGGCAGTGACACCTTCGTCTACGAGGACGGCGGCTTCGGCAACGACGTGATCAAGGACTTCGATCATTGCCGCGACGTGCTGGACTTCTCCAACTCCGGCCTGACCTTCTCCGACCTGACGGTCAGCAATGACGGACGCGACCTGCTGATCACGCTCGACGCCGACAACTCGGTCCGGCTGAAGGGTGCCGCAGGCCTGCGCCTGACGGATGACATCCTGAAGATCGATGGGCTGGACGCCAACCTGATCACCGGGACGGGCGGTCGCGACTATCTGAACGGCAGCAACGATGAC
>CAXBNO010000201.1:0-6261 GCA_963976775.1 uncultured Kordiimonadales bacterium | reverse complement strand
CTCGTCAGGCTCATAACCTGAAGGTCGCAGGTTCAAATCCTGCCCCCGCAACCACTTTTACCGAACGGGCCGTTCTCTCATCGAGGGCGGCCCTTTTGGTTCTTGGTTCCGGTGCATTGGCCAAGGCGACCATCTCGACGATGTTGCCGACGAGTTCAATGGACCAGCCATCGTTTCGATCCATTCCGCATGGGGTCACGATGATTTCGTCAATCAGATCTCGCAGGATCTCGCCGGCTTCATCTCGGATGGAGGGCGCGCGGAGTGTCTCGGCAAGCTTTGCGACCTTGTCCTGGTAAAGACCAGCAAGGTTGGGGTGGAGCAGGACCGGCGCTGTTGCTCGCACATCGTCGATGGCTTCTTCGAGTTCGGCCTTCTGAGCCTCAAGGCTCTCCAGCTTTGCTGCGAGACCAGGTGAGCGCAGTCCGTCCGCAATGGCGTCGTAGAGACCGTCGAGTTTCCTGCTGACCGTGGTCAGTTCTCGCCTCTTGCCTTCTCGATCCTGTTCCGACTCGGACGCTGCCACGCTGAGTTCCCGGTTGTATGCCGTGATAAACTCGTCAACATGGATTGGTTGCATCAGTTGATCCTGCAGCAACGCCATCATTTCGTTTTCAACGATGTCCCGCCTGATGCTGCGACCGTTACTGCACGTGCCCTGCTTCCGCGCCCTGTTGCAGCCAAGGTAGTCTCGCCCGACCGATGCCAACGGTTTGCCGCAGCAGCCACACGCGATCTTGCCGGTGAGCAGGTGCCTGGGACGTCGTGCTTCCCAGAACCGCGTTGCCTTCGCGTTGCAGACCCCGACATTCCCAGCGATCTCCGATTGCCGCGATTTCACTCTGTGCCAGAGTTCATCGGGGATAATCTGGAGATCCGGCACGTTGGCGATGACCCATTCCTCGGGCGGGTTGGCGCGGCTGAGGCGCTTGCCGGTACTCGGATCCTTGACATACCGGAGCCGGTTCCAGACCAGTCGCCCGATATATAGTTCGTTGTTGAGGACGCCGGTACCGCGGGTTTGATGACCTCGAATGGCAGTATCCTGCCATGCGCCACCGCGCGGGCCGGGAATGCTCTCCGCGTTGAGCGTCTTGGCGATGGCGGTGGGTGAGCGCCCGATAGCGAACTCTTCGAAGATGCGCCGCACGACCGCGGCTTCGCTGGTGTTGATCTCGCGTTCACCCCTGATCGGCGTGCCATCGGCGGCCATCTTTCTGAAGACCGTGTAGCCATAGGCGTTGCCGCCGCCGGATTTGCCCTGTCGGACACGGCCTTCCAGACCACGCCGCGTCTTGTCAGCGAGATCCTTGAGGAAGAGGGCATTCATGGTGCCCTTGAGGCCGATATGCAGTTCGCTGATCTCGCCTTCGGCCAGAGTGATCAGGCGAACGTCCGCGAAGCAGAGTTGCTTGTAGAGTGCCGCGATGTCCTCCTGATCCCGGCTCAGGCGATCGAGGGCCTCCGCGATCAGGACATCGAACCGTCCAGTACGGGCATCCATGAGCATCTGCTGGTACTTCGGTCGCAGCGTGCTCGCGCCGCTGATCCCATGATCCGCATAGGTGTCCACCAACTGCCAGTTCTCGGCGTCAATCCTTCTGGTGCAAACGCGCACCTGGTCATCGATGGAAGCGTCGCGCTGGTTATCGGACGAATAGCGGGCGTAGATGGCGGCCTTCATCTGTCTTGCTCCCTCAGTTCCCGGGTAATCCTGCTGACCTGTGATGCGACCAGCCGGGACGCTTCCAGTTGGTTGGCGCGGATGTAGTGCTTCTCGGTCGTCGAGAAGTTCCGGTGTCCGAGCAGGGCCGCCGAGGCGAGGGCGTCTTCGACACTGCAGGAAGACATGGTCGTTGCCGCGCAGTCCCGGAAGAGGTGCGGATTGATCGGCAAGCCGAACCACTTCCGGGTGACGTCGACGATGCGGCAGTGAATGGTGTGAAAGGCCAGCGGTCGACCCTGGAAGCCCAGCCAGAGGGCGTTGGTCGCTGCGTTCGCCTTGGCAAGAAAGGCTGGTCTGATCCGACCGAGATAGATGTCGAGACAAGGAACAAGGGTCGCGGGCACATCGAAGGTGAGCGGATCACCGTTCTTGGTCTCGTTCCCCGGGATATCGATCATCCAGTGGCCTGCCTCCTGATGAAACCGTCTCCCTATATCCAGGCTCGTGAAGTTGCCCAGACGAAGCGGGCGGCATGCCATGAGGGCGATCATCAGTGCGTCCCGGAAGGCAACCCGTTCGATCCGGCGGTCGAGAGTGGTCTGGCGCAGCCTCTCGAGCTCATTCAGTGCATGCTGACAGATCTCCGTTGTGGACCGCATCCTTGCGCGCTTGTCCTTGCTCGGCGCGCTCTGGACATTGAGGCGGTTGCAGACGACTGCCAGCCAATGCCAGTCCAGGTCCGGGGCCAGAGCCTTCATCATCACCTTGAGGCCGACCAGGGAACTCACGACGGTTCGGGGCGCGACGCGACTCCGGAGATCGCCGACGTAGGCGCGGACGTTCTCCTCCGTCACCCTCTCGGCAGGTGTCGTGGCGTGAATGTCAGATCCCTGCCGTATCAGAAACGAGAGCCATCGACCGTAGTGGTGGATGTTCGTGCGTCTGGTGGTCCCACGCCAATGTGCGGCAGGCCCCCTTCCGTCAAGAACGTCACCCTCCCTGATGGCGCTTGTCCACGCCGCGTGATCCTCGTTGGGCCAGTCTTCAAACGGGAGATAGATATTCACCATGGTCTAGGCCTTCCGCCTTTTGGCCTTCGGGGTCGTCTGCTCGTTGATGATGTCATCGATCCTGCGGCTGACCGCGCGTCCTTCCGTGCCGAGGTAGTGCTGCATTGTGGTATTGATCTGCTTGTGTCCCAGATGCCGTGACATGGCGAGCGCCATGCCGGGATCGCTTTCGACGACAATCTTCGCCATCATGTGCCGGAACAGATGCGGGTTCATGGTGAGGCCCGTGCGTTTGCGAATGTTCGATATCAGGTTGCTGAAGAGCGTGTTGTGCGCCTTGGGACCGCCGTCCGTGGCCGGAAACAGATACGGGCCATCAGACCCCGGAAACGCCGGTCGGAAGTCTCTGACATGGCGCTTGACAAGCTCGGCGCGCTCCTGCGCAATCTCGAAACCCAGATCCGCCTCGTTCTTGACCCGATCGCCCGGGATCGAGAGGTAGCAGTGGCCATCCACCCATTGAAAATCACGGATCTCCAGTGTGCGAATGTTCTTGCCCCGCATGCAGGTGGTCAGGAGGATCGCCGCGGTAACAGCCCGTTCCATTGCCTTGGCGCGCCGGTGCGGGTGAAGGATCGCCTGGGCACGAATGGCTTCCTGCCTTGGATAGTGCACGATCTTCTGGATATTCGAAGGATCATCGAACTGCTTGAGGCGTTCGCGGTTCGTGGGTGTCAGGGTCTGCGAACGCGGCACCCGAAGGGCTGCCGACAGCCGGTCCAGTTCTTTCTGAACGTCAAGGGGGACCTTGACGTGATGTCTGGCGACGGCACAGAGCGTTGCAGCGATCTGTGCCGTGCCCGGTGTCACTTCACCGTCATTGCGCTCGAGAAAGAAACGAAGGCCAGCCTTGTATCGCTCCATATCGTCGAACAGCGACCCGAAGCCGGTGATCTCCTCTGTCGTTGTCAATTGCTCGATGACAAGTGCCGAAGCAAAGCGAAGGATCCGATTGATCTGGCCTTCAACCGTCACGGACTTCAGGGCGCGTGGTGCTGCGTTCACGTCGAACAGATCCGGGTTGAGACAACGCTGCTGCCAGGCTTCGATATCGGCCTGGAACGTTCCCGGGAAGTCCGCCGCTGAGAGACTGTACCGAGTGCTCTCGAACGGGGAACTCACTCTGATATCCGGCCAACCGGGAACGTTCCTCTGGCACATGTTCCAGCAGGCAATGGTGTGTTTGAGCTTGGCGCGAGGATCCTTCAGCAGTTCTTCCTCGCGGAGTGCGCCGAAGAATTCGAGCAGGACTTGCCTGTCAACAGCATCAGGTGAGAGTTGCAGGGCGGAGCAGAAGCAGGCAATCCGGCTGAGCGCCTGTCGCCAGTGCTTCATGTCGTCGGGGATGAGAGCAAGAACCTCCACCCACGCCTCGGACAGGGGAATGCGCCTGGTCACGATCCGCTGAAAGCCGCCGAATTCCTCGAAAGCCTTGCGGATGAGGGAGCAGACGTTGGCCCAGCGCCGGTCTGACAACCCCAGTTCGGCGGCACAGTTCCGGCCCAGCAGGTCGCGCAGGGCAGGGGGTGTCGCCTTGACGTCCTTCCAGTCGATGCGCAGCACCTTCCTTGCCGTGCTGAACGCCGAGACCGCATCCCTTCGCCTGTTCCCGGTCTTCTCGGCTTCAACACGATCGAGCACATCGGCCATGGTGGACAAGCCGGCAGTAGCGAAGACGTTTAGGGGTGTCTGTTCGTTCATCGTGCGCGTCCTTCGTGGACATGAGTGGAAGCGTGAAGACATGAGAGTAAATAGGTCATGATTCGTGAAAATATAAAGATCAAATATATCCGAAACCTGTTCATTACTTGATCACGACAAGTATTATTGAATGTAATTCATGGGTCTCTACTGGATTGTGATGGACTCAGGATAGCCGCGCCTTGATGAAGCGCTCGAAATCCTCCGGGCGTACGCGAACGAGGCGACCGACGCGCAGATGGGGCAGATCGCCATGCTCGATCAGGCGACGGACGGTCTTCGCCGAGGACTGAAGGGATTCCGCCACATCATCGACGGTGAGAAGGGGCAGGGGCTTTTCGGTCGGTCTTGTCATCGGTTTGCTCCCATGGGATCGGCGGCCGGGACTGGTCGACGCAATCACCGGCGGACTGGCGCGCCAGAAGGCGGGCAAGTCGAGCCAGGGCCGCGGGTGTCCCCGGGTTTGCTGCCTGGCCGTGATCCTTGCGGGAAGTGTCGGTACCCATTGCCTGATCCTGTCTGCCGCTCGAAACGGTTCCGAGCGGGCGATGGGTCAGGTGTATGAGGGGCGGGCCCCGAAAAATGGACAGAAGTCCCGGAAAGTCCGTTGCAGGGCGTGACGTGACCTAATATTCGGCGCGCTTGAGCCTCTGCCAGCGTTTTGCGACCGCGCCGATCGAGAGGTGCTCCTCCCGGAAATAATGTCTCAGGACGTCGAGGCAGAAGCCGACAAACGGGCCGTTGATGCCAGCCGTCAGGGAAGAACGTGGGCGGTTGGAGGAGGTCGCGATCAGGTAGATGTCTGCGAGGTCCAGCAGGATGCCGTCCAGGAAGTCGTCGTTCGGACGGTTGGTGACGACTTGGCTGTCATGGTACCGGGCGATGGCATCGACAGATGCGGCAACCGCCTTCAGATGCGTCATGAAGACATCGAAATCGACGTGAACGCGACGGCCGCCGCGCTGCGGGGCGTCGGGTGCCATGTCGCCGGTGCGAATGAGTTCCTGCCGCAGGCTCGCGTTCAGTTGCGGGGTCATGGTCGATGAGCGCAAGTGCTTCAGGACAACAGCCAGGGTATCCAGCAATGGAGACATATTGCCCGCCAGGGGATCTCTGGAACCTTGCGTGTCCGTCGAAGAGCCTGCGTCCAGGACGCGGAACTGCTCGAGCATCGTATCAAGGATGCGGCGCGTTACGCTCAAGGTCGCAGCGCTGGGCGGGATGTCCAGCGAGATGCCCGGCACGACTTCGCGGAGGTAACGGTCGCGACCGCCGGAGTTCAACAATGCGATCAGGCTCCGGGTTCGGGTGCCGATCTCCCGGAAGACCTCACGGAGAAAGGCTTCCTGTATGAGCCTGTCCGCTCCGGTTTGTCGTCCGGAAGGAAACAGCCCGTCGGGATCCTCTTCAGGGAGACCGGCCAGCCCCCTGGCCATGAGGAGCTCATTCAATGCCTCGCCGAGGGCAGTCCCGTCGATCCGCGGCGAAAGTGATCTGTTGCGCTTGTGCCCCTTGATGGCGCCGACGATCTCGTCGATCTGGTCTCGGGATAACGGCGTAGTCTGAGGGGACCACGCGTCTTTGGTGGGATCAGGTGATCTCGATTCACGGTCGTCAGGATGTGCAGCCATTCCCGACTATAGGCGATCGGGAGCCCGGCGAAAGAAGGTCATTCATTGGAGCGCAGGCGGAAGACTTCGGCGATGCGCTCCTGACGTGCGTCAGAGAGCGATCGTATGCAACATCCCGTTGGCCATGCATCATCCCGAGGGCGCAGCCAGCCCGCCAGTGTGATCAGGGCCGGAAATCGCCAGATGCCGGTGG
>CAXBNO010000200.1:0-6309 GCA_963976775.1 uncultured Kordiimonadales bacterium | reverse complement strand
GGATGGTTTCGACCAGTTGCTCCGACACCCGGTAGAGCGGGTTCAGGCTGGTCAGCGGGTCCTGGAAGATCGCCCCGATCTCCTTGCCCCGGATCTTGCGCATCTCGTCGTAGGACAGGTTGTCGATGCGGCGTCCGTCCAGCAGGATCTGGCCGTCCGCGATCCGGCCCGGCGGCTCGATCAGGCCGATGATGGCAGCACCGGTCATGGACTTGCCAGCCCCGGATTCGCCGACCACACCCAGCACCTCGCCCGGCGCGATGCTCAGCGAGATGTCGTCCACGGCGACGAGCGTACCCTTGCGCGTCGGGAACTCGACACGCAGGTTGCGGACCTCCAGCAGGGGCGTGGCCATGGTGCTACCTCAGCTTCGGGTTCAGGGCGTCGCGCAGCCAGTCGCCCAGCAGGTTGACCGACAGGACCAGCAGCGCCAGGAAGATACCGGGGAAGATCACGATCCACCACTCGCCGGAGAACAGGAAATCCTGTCCGATCCGGATCAGGGTGCCGAGCGATGGCTCCGTCGGTGGCACGCCGACACCCAGGAACGACAGGGTGGCCTCCAGCAACACGGCGATCGCAAGGTTGATGGTGCCGATGACGAGTACCGGCCCCATGACGTTCGGCAGCACGTGGCGGAACATGATGGCGCGGCTGGACAGGCCGATGACGCGGGCCGCCTGGACGTATTCCTTGCTCTTCTCCACCATCGTCGAGCCACGGACGGTCCGGGCGAACTGGGGCCAGATCGACATGCCGATGGAGAAGATGATGACCACCAGCGCCAGTGTCTCGTGGCTGCTGCCCGGCAGGACCGAGCGCAGCACGCCGTTCAGCAGCAGCGCCACCAGCAGGGCGGGGAAGCTGATCTGCACATCGGCGATACGCATGATCACGGCATCGGTGGTACCGCCGACATAGCCCGCGACCAGGCCCAGCGTGACGCCTATGAGGATCGACAGGATGACGGAGGCGAAGCCGACCCCGATGGAGATGCGGGAGCCGTAGAGGATCGCCGAATAGAGGTCACGTCCCTGGTCATCGGTGCCCAGCGGAAAGCGCCACTGCCCGTCCTCCGTCCAGACCGGTGCCGTGAAGGCATCCAGCAGGTCGAGGGAGGCCGGATTGAACGGATCCTGCGGCGTGATCAGCGGGGCGATGATCGCGGCCAGGATCATCACGACCGCCAGCACGGTCGCGACCACGGTCACTGGACTGGTCTTGAAGCTGTGCCAGATGTCGCTGTCAAGGAAGCGGGCGAAGTTGTCCTGGATGCGTTCGACAGGACCCATTTCAGTGTCCCCCGCCGCTGCGCTCGACCCGCAGTCTGGGATCGACCACATAGTAGAGCAGGTCCACGACCAGGTTGATCGCCACGAAGATGAAGGCGACCAGGATCAGGTAGGTGGACATCACCGGAATGTCGACGAACTGGATCGCCTGCAGGAACAGCAGCCCCATGCCCGGCCACTGGAACACCGTCTCCGTGATGATGGCGAAGGCGATCAGGGACCCGACCTGAAGGCCGGTGATGGTGATGACCGGAACCAGCGTGTTCTTCAGGGCATGGCCGAAGTGCACGGCGCGGTTCGACAGACCGCGGGCGCGGGCAAACTTGACGAAATCCGTGCGCAGCACCTCCAGCATCTCGGAACGGACGAGGCGCATGATCAGCGCGAGCTGGAACATGCCCAGGGTGAAGGCAGGCATGATGATGCTCTGCCAGCCACTGACTGTCAGCAATCCGGTATCCCAGAGGCCGATGTCAACGGTCTCGCCGCGTCCGAACGTGGGCAGCCAGCCGAGTGTCACGCCGAACAGCAGGATCAGCAGGATACCGATGACGAATGTTGGCAGCGATATACCGATCAGGGAGACCGTCAGAAACACGTGTGACAGCCAGCGCCTTGGATACAGCCCCGTATAGACGCCCAGCGGGACGCCCACGACGATGGCGAACAGGGCAGCGAGCAGGGACAGTTCCAGTGTCGCGGGCAGCCGGTCGGCGAGCAGTTCATCGACCGGGCGTCCGATACGATAGGAAATACCGAACTTGCCCTGCACCGTGTTGCCGATGAAGCGGGCGAACTGCAGCGGCACCGGGTCATTCAGGCCCAGGTCCTGGCGCAGCTTTGCGCGATCTTCCAGCGAGGTGTCCTGGCCGACCATCTGGGCCACCGGGTCGCCGACATAGCGGAACATGGTGAACCCGATCAGCGCCACAACGAGCATCACCAGCAGGGCCTGGAAGAGGCGGCGAATGACGAAGGCGATCATTCAGCTTCCCCGAAAACTGAGAGATAAGGGGGCGGCACCACGCACCGGCCCTTGCCTGATGCCAGAAACGCTCCGGTCAGGCCGTCGTCCGAACTGGAACGGAGGCTCCGCCGCGATGACCGGCATCGCGGCGGAGTCCATCCGGTTCCGGATCGGTCAGTCCACGGTCACGTGGCGCCATGAGAACTGGTTGTCCGCACGCTGCTTCACGTTAACGCCGTCCCGTGCGCCCCAGGCCAGAGCCTGCTGATGCAGCGGGATGTAGGCGACGTCATTGGTGGTGTGCACCCAGGCCTCGCGGATCATCGCATTACGCTTCACCGCATCGGTTTCCGACAGCACCTTGGCGGTCAGGGCGTCCACTTCCGGGTTGCAGTAGCGACCCAGGTTGAACTTGCCGTTGCCGGTCTCGGCGTCGTAGCAGCCATGCAGGTTGAACAGCGGGTTCCAGCTGTCGAAGGATCCCGGGGTCCAGCCCAGCAGGTAGAAGGAGGTATCCAGGCTCGGTGCCAGGACCTTCTTGAAGTACAGCGCCTTCGGCTGGGCCAGCAGGTTCACCTTGACGCCGATCCTGGCCAGCATGGAGACCACGGCCTGGCAGATCGCCTCGTCATTCACGTAGCGATCGTTCGGGCAATCCATGCCGACTTCGAAACCGTCCGGATAACCGGCATCAGCCAGCAGCTTCTTCGCCTGGTCAACGTCCAGTTCCAGCCGCTTGAAGGCGGGGTCGGCACCGTTGATGCCGGGGGCGACCATCAGGGCGCTCGGCTCGGACAGGCCACGCATCACCTTCTTCTTGATCGCGTCCACGTCGATGGCGCGATACATGGCTTCACGGACCCTGACGTCCTTGAAGGGGTTCTTGCCCTTGATGTTGGAGTACAGCAGCTCGTCGCGATGCTGGTCCATGCCGAGGAAGATCGTCCGCAGTTCCGGGCCGACCAGCATGGTGGTGCCGGAATTGCTGTCGACGCGGTTCATGTCCTGCACCGGAATGGGATAGGCCATGTCGACCTGACCGGACAGCAGTGCCGCCACACGGGTCGCGTCGGAGCCGATGGGCTTCAGCGTGACCTTGGTCAGATTGTGTTCCTTGTTGGCGTTGTCCCACCAGTTCGGGTTCACGACGGCCACGGTCTGCACGTCGGCCTCGCGGCTCTGCAGCATGAACGGGCCGGTGCCGTTGGCGTTGCGGGTGGCGAAGTTTTCCTGATCACATGATTGCCCAGGTGGCCCATTCGAAGTGCAGGATCGGGTTCGCGGCCTCGGTCACGAAATCGACAGTGTGATCGTCGACCTTGATGACATCGGTGACACCGGCAAGGCGGGTCTTCAGGTCGGAACCGTCGCCCCGGACACGATCCGCGGAAAACAGCACGTCATCAGCCGTGAAATCCTCGCCGCCATGGAACTTCACACCCTTGCGCAGGTGAAAACGCCAGCGCGTCGGCTCGATGATCTCCCAGCTCACCGCCAGTGAAGGCTCGATCTCCAGGTTCGGACCGCGCCGGATCAGGCCTTCGTAGATGTTGGCCATGAAGCCGAGCGTGAAGGTCTCATTCAGGTTGTAGGGGTCCATGGAATTGGCGTCACCCTGGAAGGCGAACGTCATTTCCTTGGCCTGCGCCGACCCGGCAGCGAGCGCAAGGACAGCCGCCCCGGCCAGCAAGGTATTGCGGATATTCATGAATTATCTCCCGCTATGGTTCCCAGACATGTTCAAGGCGCTTGGCACGCCATTTCGCGGGCATAGTGGGCGTCTGCCGGAACAACCGTCAACGCCTTTGTCGGATTTTTCAGGGTGTTGCGGGCTGCCCCGGCGTCAACATGCCGAACCCGGCATCGGCGTTCCGGCAGCATGCGCGGTGCGTCGTTTGGCCATTGGGAATTCGGTACAGGCCCGATTATCTCAGGGGCAGGGTCCAATGAACGTACCGAAGAGGTTGTCATGAAGAAGTTTATCGTTGCTGCCACCATGGCGCTTGCGCTGGGCACCGGCGCCGCACAGGCCGAAGGCGATGCCGAGGCTGGCAAGAAGGTCTACAAGAAGTGCGCGATCTGCCATTCGCTGGAGGAAGGCAAGAAGAAGGTCGGGCCATCGCTGCATGGCGTGTTCGGGCGCACTGCCGGTACGCTGGATGGCTTTCGCTTCTCCAACGCCATGAAGGATTCCGGCATTGTCTGGAACGAGGAGACCATCACGGCCTACCTGAAGGATCCGCGCGGTTACATCCCGAAGAACAAGATGGCGTTCCCCGGTCTGAAGAAGCAGAAGGATCTGGACAATATCATCGCGTTCCTGAAAGCGGAGACGATGTGAGACGCTTGCGGAACAGGCTGTATCGAATGCATGGGGCGCCGGAGACGGTGCCCCATCGTGTTTCTGATGCGGATGCGTGTCCCGGAGCATCGGGCGCCGACGCTGGCACAGGTGCATTAATGGGATTTTATCGGATCATGGGTTAGAGTTGTCGGTCCCGATTCAAATGGAAGGCACTTCCCGGAAGATGGTTTCGACCGCACCAGTTCATGATCAATCTGGACCCGGAGATGGTGTGCCGTGACCGGTTGCTGCTGGAACTGCACGAATACTGGGAAAGCAAGAAGAACGGTCGGAAGTTCCCGTCGCGGCGGGATATCGATCCTGCCGAAATCGTGCCTCATCTGGGCAATGTCTTCCTGATCGACGTGTCGCACGAACCGCTGCGGCTGCGCTACCGGTTGCTTGGCACCCGCATCACCGACGTCATGCGGCGTGATTCGACCGGCAAGTTCTATGACGAGATCTATGCGCCAGAGCTGCTGGAAGCCATCTATCGCAGCTTTCGCTGGATGTTCGGGAACGGGCAACCGCTCAGGACACATGGGGAGAGCTTCTACCCCGACAGGAACTTCTATACCTACGAAGCGCTGAACCTGCCTCTGTCGACGGATGGCGAGACCATCGACATGGTCTTCGGCGGGCTTGTGTTTCACCCGAAGATTCCGCCTGGAGCCGCTCCCGATCCGGACCTTGGCTGAACCGCAGGTTCAACTCTCCCCCACAGCCGCCGGTCCCAGCAGATGACGGCGGAACCGGTCCTTCAGCCATGCGCCGTCCTTTGGTGGCAGGGCGAAGGGTGATGCCTCCGCCCGCACTTTCAGCCAGGCGAAGACCGGCCCCTTGCCGCTGGACACGGTCCGGAGCGCATCGTCCAGTTCCGCATTGGTGCTGGCGCTGACGATGGTGGGAAAGCCTGCTGCGCGGGCAATCCCGGCCAGATCGACACCGGCGGCCGTGTGCGTCGCCTGCATGCCGGTCTCGCCATAGCTCTCGTTGTCGAAGACGACGATGGCCAGGTTGCCGGGGCGCTGGACCGCGACCGTGGCAAGTGCGCCGAGACCCATGAGCTGTTCGCCGTCGCCGGTCACCACGATCACGCGTTTCTCCGGCTGTGCCAGGGCCAGTCCCAGGCCCATCGCTGCTGCTCCGCCCATGGCACCCCAGAGCGGAAACGTGCTGTGCCTGTCACCGGCAGCCGTCAGATCCCAGACGGTGGCGCCCAGTCCGGCGATGACCAGCGCATCGGGGTTCCCGTCCAGCAGCCGCTGCGCGACCTCGCGGCGGCGGATCTCGAAGCTGTTGGCGCGGTCGGTCATGGCATCTTCCCCAGTCAGTCTCATCCCCGTCTCGACTCAGACTAAGGCAAAACCGACAGAGATGACGAGCAGGATTGCAAAGCAGATGTTGGTCATGCGTGACAGGCGCGGGTCACGCAGTGCCGACGCGATCAGTGAACCGAACGCGAGCCAGGCGCTGTTGATGAGGATGATCAGTGGTGCCAGCGCCAGGATCTTGAGCAGGCTGTCGGTCAGCAGGTCCCCCGCGACCATCTGATGGCCGGAGAAGACCGCGCCAATGGCGGCAAAGGCCTTGGGATTGGCGATGGCCAGCAGGAAGCCCGCGGTCAGGGAGGGGCGCTTGCCGACGTCCGCGCCCTGCCCGAGCGGGGGTGCCGTCGCGATGCGCCATGCCAGGTAGAGGATGTA